>WJKO01000347.1 GCA_014729055.1 Promethearchaeota archaeon
ATTTTAGTGAGCAAAACGAAGTGATTTCTCAAATGAATCCAATGCTATTCATTCTCTTTGCCCTTACTATTATTGCTGCAGAAACTTGTGAAGAAATCTTGTTCAGAGGGGTATTACATCAAGGGCTTAGGGATAGATTTGAAGAAAGAAACACATCTGGCAGAAAATGGAAAAGTATCCTTTTAACCAGCGGCATTTACACATTATATTTCTTTTTATTTAGTTTTAATGTATATTTTATCTTATTCAACTTTATCTCCTCGTTAGTGATTGGTTTGGCCTTTGAATATTCAAATCGTAATCTAAGTTCAATCGTATCTTTAAAAATAACCTATACACTCATCTGGTTGGCATTACTTCTATAAGTTATATTTAAGAAAAATATGTCTATTCAAATTTATAAGCAAAAAAATTAATTGTTATATGACGAGTTTACCATAATTCACTATAGATTACTGCGGAATATAGGAAAATATGTTGTGGTCATTATGATTAGGATTAGAGATTCAGTGAAAAACCCAAAAATCATTTGCTTAGAGGGCATTCATGGCGTTGGGAAAACCACTGTTTTTCAAATGCTGAAACGTAATCGGGAGAGTTCAACATATAAGTTCTATCCCGAGAGATTAGCGGTGAAACCTTTATGGCCATTTGGTTCTCGAGATAAACAGATTGCATTTCGGGCAGAAACTCATTTTATGCAACAGATGATAAAACGGAATCAGATTATCCAAGACGATATTAAAAATAAACGTCTCGCTATCGGTTTTTTAGATAGGTCTGCCATTAGTGTTATGGTCTATTCCAGGGCATTAGAATTACCATTTAAAGATAAACAAGTGTTAATAGATTATTTTAATTCAGTAGATTGGGTAGAAAACATAATATTCTATTTAGAAGCTTCAATGGAAACGATATTTAATCGAATTATAAAGCGAGGCAGTCTCAACCCAGAAAGATTGAAGTGGAACGAAGATGATGTAGAGTATATTAAAAAACTACAGAAACAATATGATGCAATTCTAGCTAAATGTAAGACAATTAATGTGATCCGTATTAGAACTGACAATTTAACGCCTCAAGATACAGCAGAGATCATTATAAATAAATTAAATCATTTGTTTCCGAAAGCTCCGCCTCCACCAGGACAAGAGTTAATTGACAATTGGATCAATAAAAATTCTTAATTTCTTTTTAATTTCTTTTAAATTGCGTGAAGGTCCGATGTCAGGTTTTGTAGCTAATTTTAGGCACGGGTGTAATTTCGGTGTTTTTTTTTGGATGCTATAAGTCTACTCCGTATATGGCACAACCGTTGTCTTTCAGTGTTTTGAGCTCTTTTTTTATCCTCCCCGGGAGAGAGGATAAATTATTATTATGCAACCGTAGTATTACTAGTGATTTTAGCGAGCCTATACTGTCCGGGAGAGATGACAGTTTATTATGACCTAATCCTAACACTTGGAGCCATGTCATCTTAGGTATTATCTCCGGGAGAGAGGATAACCCTTTGCGATAAAGTCCGAGCTGCTTTATATGGCTGTCCGAAGCAGTAAATCCAAAGGTATTATAACTAATATCAGATACTTTCAGGATTTTTTCTCCCACCAGCGATTCCAGCTCCAGCATGGCAGCCTGTTCGGGGCGAGCGAGCATCGTCCCGTGGTAGGATACGGGTTCATTCATTTTTTCATTACATTTGTTGATCATATCTGACGCATATCGGGCACCGTCTTGCCACCCGTGCTCACCGCACAACCGCTTGGATTTTTCAAAATATTCAATGGCGCTTTCATACTTCCCATCATTGAATGCCTCGTTACCTCGATTTACGTATGTCGAGTTTTCGGCGGCCATTGCAAGCATTTTTTCGCAGTATTTGATATGTTCGCCGATTTCGTCGATGTATTTGGTTAGTCCTTCTTGTTGACAGAATCCTAACAGTTCTTCCCATGTCTTTTGTGCGGCGGCATATTCGGCATTATCTTCCTGCTTTGCACCACGGTCACGCATAGATTGGACGTGTTCTTTCACCCTTTGCGCACGTCGCCTTTCTTCTTCTTCTTTTACTTTGAGCATCATCTCCTCTATTTGCTGTTCGGCGGTCTCGCGGCGTTCGGACCAACCAAACTCGGAACTGAGGCTTTTGATCTGTTTCCATATATCTTCCGCCTCTGACCATTTTCGCTGTTCCGCGACCATTTTTGCACGGTTTTCGAGGGTATGATAGGATTCCTCCGCATTTTTGAGTGCTTCGGTCTTCTTAATCAATTCCTTAGCCTTAAGTATTTTATTCGGTTCGTATAATTCATTCTCGGCCACATTGACGGCTTTTTTGTATTCGGATAATGCCTCTCCGTAGTGTGTTTGCTTGAATTCATTGTCGCCTAAGGTGATATACATATTATATTTCTTCAAGAGCAGTGGGTCGATGTTCTCACCCAGCCCACCCGTCGATGTTGTGCCCGAAAGACTCATCAGCAACCTGTCTAAAAATTGCCGCAAATGCGTATCGTCAAATTCTAACCCGCGCCTAGATTTAATCTCTTCGGGAATAAATTGCCGATCTTCATAGATCGGTATCGGGTTTTTGTCATACGCCTCCGTATAATCAATCTCTTGCAAGACGGGGCGGGACTGAAGCGCGTTTTCGGAACAAAAGAACAGGACAATGTCAGATTTTTTAATGCGGTCTTTCATATAATCCTTGAAATCCTCGCCCAACCGCGTATCTCTTTGCCAGTAATAGACTTTTTCAACAATATCCGATTGCTCTTCCAGCATTTCAACGAGTTTTTTTATCTGAAACCTGTCAACGTCGGTTGTTTCGTAGCTGATGAAGATTTTTTTCCGATTGTGCTTATTATTTTCCATTATTTGTAATAGGAGAAAATTCGGATTTAAAACTTATCCATGCGCAATCCGTTCCTATTTCCAAGAAAATCGTATTTTATTTTCTTCTTTATAAGTGCGTGTTTTATAGATATTTCACCACAATTATCTACAATTATGGTGAACATGAATGACTATGTTGAATACTCTCTTATCAGTATGCGGTAACTGGCTGGAAGAACTGTTCCATGAAGGGATCATGCCGAAGTTCTCCGACTCGTTTGAAAAAGCACGTGCATATGGATCCATAGCGGGGATTGTTATTCTGGTCTACATTATCGGGTCCAATTTCATCTGGCCCGTTGCCGCCCGTATCTGCTGTCGGTCGCCTTGCTTATATTCTGCGGACCTACATATGGGCTGAACTATTTCGGGATCATGCATTAGCATTAGCAGGATTTAAAAGGAGATGGATATATGAAGTTAGACGATCGAGACTCTCATAATTATGACGAATATATCGGAATATTGAACGATATGAAGGGGCACCGCCGCTTGGATCCTTATATTCCGCGGAATGACGGTGATTCATCGATAATTGAATGTGTTATCGCTTTGATCATGCTGGGGATTGCGATTATCGTTATCATCCTCACATAAACACATCTTTTTTTTTTGAATTTAATGTATGTTTGTTTCGAGCATAATGTTCGAAAATAATTTTTTCCTTTAAAAGGGCGGAACGAAAGGAATCTATTGGAAACAAAAATAATTCAAACCAAAACGTGATATAAATGGAAGCACAAGAATTCGTCCAAAATTACGCACCTCAAAAAGAGCACCATAAAACAAAAAGAAAGCGGGGAGAGATTACAAGCGTAAGCGACCCCACCATCTCCATAATCGATGTGCGCATATATGCAATGAACAAGGGGGGAAAATGCAAGGATGTAGAATACACGAATCCTGACGCGCCCATGCATTGGGAATGTGCGGAAGGGCATTCGTGGACAGCATCGCTCCGTATCATTATCGAAAATGACTCCGCCCGAAGCCAAGGACCATGGTGCCCGATCTGCAACGGTGATAGAAAAAATCAACAAGCCCAGGTCCAACAAACCCAAGTAAAACCGGTAAAAAAAGCAAGTCCAGCCAAACACCAAAAACATACGAACCCGTATAAAGCGGAAGATATGCTTGCGGAGATGCAAAGGTTGGCTACATCGCACGGCGGTAAATGTCTTTCAGCGGAATACGTCAACATGAAGACCAAATTGCTCTGGGAGTGTAAAAAGGGACATCAGTTCTGGAAAAGACCGCGTTCAGTCAAACACAAAAACCGCTGGTGCAACAAGTGCAGGGGGTGCTTTGACCGATATCCCGATAATATTCCCCCTAAACGCCGCAAGAAAATTGAAAAAAGCGTCAAGATCCATACGCAGAATCATCATAATACTTCTCTCAGATCAAAAAATGTCCCTCACACGAATCCTTCCGCACATGACATATCTCAAATATACGACCTATACGCATTTGATTTGAACAATTGCACCGTCCAATACCAGCGCAAGTTTCCTCAGATTCGAAATGGTTCCCCCGTTGATGATTTAATGCGTTATATCCGGCAAACATCGGGAAAGACCCGCAAAGTATGGTGGTTTACGTCCGAGAATTTTACATCCACTCTCAGTTCCCTCAAAGGCGCTGACAAGAGGACACATCATCTGTTTGTTGAGCAACACCTTAAGGATCCGGGCAAAGGGCTATATATGGACGTGGATACGGCAATGTGTACGAAAATTAGCGAAATCTTGGTTACCGACCATTCCAGAATTTCAAGGTTTTTCTTGGGGTCGGGTGATAAAGATTTCTATTATCTCATTCAGTTGGCACACAAATATCATATCCCCGTTACCGTTATTGCCGTAAGTGCGGACTCACTCAGCCAAGAACTCAGAAACTACGCAGACCATGTGTATATTATGCTATAATTATTTTAAAAAGAAAGAATTGGAAAAATTAATATCCCGAAAATGAATCGATCATATCGAATTTCTCCGCTAATTCCTTCTGAAATTCTTTGAACACGGTATATTTGCACTCATTTATGAATCTGCACTCACTTGAATCTGCACGATTTTTACATGGAAGTAAGCAATTAGGTAAAATCGAATGGAGCTCTTTTTTTATCTCCTCGGGGGTGTTATTAGTCCGTTTCATGTTTATAATTTTGATTGATTGCGATTTAAAGAAACAATCAGCTTTATACATAGTATAATATTTTTTTGCAATGTCTTTTCTTCCAAATGCATACGCAAGGTCGCCTAAAAACTTCATTGAATTCATGGATCCAAGAGTCGTGGTTTCGATAGTCAAAAGTTGGCTCACCGTTGACTTTTCAATTGCCCGAATTGCCAACAAGGGATTGTTTAAGATGTCTATGTCGGTCGGGGTAAGATTGTCAAAATCACCTATCAGTTTTGCGAAAAATGATTCTATCTCCACCGTTGTATATGACATAAGCTGTAATGTCCCAGGATTGAGTTCAGGAATGAAGACTTTTATGGTTGGATACTCAAGGAAATTAAGGTCTTGCAAATAGACGCGATAGTTTCGTTCTTTAAACAGCCGTATTAGATAATCACATTCATCTTTTAAATTGTTTGATTCGAATTCTTTATAGAAATGACCCACTGGCGCGCCAATCCTCAAGAATTGTAAAAATTCCGAAGAGAAGAACCCTTTCCTGCCGAAAAAGTCAACATAAAAATCTTGGACGGACACTAATCGATTCATCGGAAATAGTTTATATAATGCCTCGGTCATCCTCGTAAAATGGCGCTGGATAATACTATTTGTAGTGAGATCGTGAGTATTTTGCAAAGCTTCCGTTATACACCGCTCAGCCGCGACATCAATTGATGATCCCGCGCCGAACTTTACCAGATATTTCTCTCCGATAGTTTTAGTTCCGAGATCAAATAGCACAGCTATTGTGGGTATGGAGAGCAAGCTCGCGTCCTTAATGTATACTTTTATCCCTTGAGACTCTATCTCAGCTATGATGCCTTGGAGTCTGTTATTTAAAATGCTCTTAGGGAGTGTCGGCAGTTGCCTCTGATTTCGTAACACTTCAACGGCACAATATCGCTCAACGATTTCGGATACTGCTTGGACAAATGCCTCTTCGTATGAATTACCCGCAGCCATTCCCGTTGTGCTGAGGTTAATGCCTCGTCTAATCCACACGGTATTCCCCGGGTTGAGCATATCAAGATATTCGTGGTATTTTTCATTATATGCGAAATTTGCATGTCCCGTACAATCCGCCGATATTGGTCCCGCCGAGTTTTTGCGCAATAATTCGGTGAATTCCGCATTCAATTGCAGGTCAGTTTTTGATACTTCTCTTTTATTTTTAAATGCTGCGGTCATTTGGGTTTTATATCGATTTGCAGACCGCAAAATAAGGTTTTGAATTCTTTCCATTGCCTCTCCGTAGCCCGAACACAATGCCGCTTCGATGGAAACACCCTTTCCCGCAGTTAAAAAATATTGCCGGTATTTGTGGTGTATTTCACACATTGCACTCCAAGTGTCGGGTAGATTCAAGTCGGTATGGTGGCCTATTTTCAAATTTGTGTGCTCAAAGAACCGATTTAATGCAATTATAATTGAACTTAATGTCTTATGGGGCAATAAAGACTTGTCTTTATAGACTTTCTGCCGATCGTCGAAGCTCGCAAATCGGGGTACACGATGTGTTTGCTTATATTTAATATCTAACTTTGATCGATTAAAGGATTTTACAAATTCCAAGTCTTCGGCAGTGTAGGCTTCATCTGTTGCTTCAAGATCCTTTTTTCCTTCCTTAAAAGCCGCAATTGCTCTAAATTCTACTATATCATCTTCCGTTATATCATCGCCAAAATATTCGCGGAAATCATCATCAGTAATCTCATCTACATTCACGGCACCGCTGGTATATTCTGGGATCGTTTCACTATTCTCTCCGATAACAATCAATGGATCCCCAAAATATTCCGACCATTTTATGTTATCAAAATTATCATATAATTCTTTTCTTCTCAGATATTCCTCTTTAGGAACCATCAAGTTTTTTGCCCATATCTCACCTCTTTTTACAATGATCGGTTCTGGCATAGACTCGTCTTTTTTACGCGTTTCGCCAATATCATTGGTGACTGCGGCAACAACTTGGTTTTCCTCTTTCCCTTTTTTCTTTTCTTTTTTGTCCCCAAATCTGTAGTCTAACCATATATCCTCGCAGTGCACCCCGCACAAGAGGCATTCCAAGTGATACCTCTCCATCTCTTCTAGTACAGGCAAAAACAATTTTCGATATTTCTTAAGCACTTTTGCGTTAATGCAGTTCCTGCAAATAAAAAATGTAGCAAATTGGTAGCCGATGACCTTGTCGTCAAATCTTTTATCATCTTTAAGGACTTGTTGCGGGACGTTATCATCGGATACATCCGTAGTTTTTTCGTAATATTTCCACTGCCGCTCTTCCCAGCCAGGATAACCGTAATCTAATATTTCAGCAAATTTGTGGAAAAGATCATCCCCAAATTTACCGGTGCCGAACTGATCATACAGCCATTTGCAATATTCTTCTTCAGCAGGACCCATATTTTTACCATCCTTTATGATTTTTTTTTATGATCAAACTTGATCTTCCTTTAGTGTATATATATTATTTTTGAGGCATTGCGGTACCTTCAATCAAATTCAATAATTCCTTTTTTTCTTCCATTCGATTTTGCATTCTTTTCTCGATTGTGTGTCTGCAAACGAATTGATAAATATACACTGCTCGTTGCTGTCCAGCCCTATATAAGCGCCTTGTAGCTTGCAGCGTTGTAGCCCAACTCCATCGCTTATCGAAATGAATTCCATGATTAGCAGCTTGCAGATCCAGACCAAATCCTGCGGTGTTAATATTTGCGATTAATATCCGATAATCTGGCTTATTTTTAAAATTATCTAAGATAATATTTTTGTCCTCATCAGTTCCTGATTTGCCGTAAATGAATTCGGGAGGGTGTATTTGCGGAAATTTACATTCAATAATTTTCTGCAATAATAATCCTGACTTAACCCAATGCACAAATATAATAATTTTCTCATCTCGGCTTTGTGTTAACACATTGTCAATTATATTCACGGTTTCAGTTACTTTCGACGACCAGCTTATCATATCATTCAATGATATCGGTTGTTTGCTACTTTCTTGAATGAATGTATTGGTTTTCTCGTCAAATCTAAATAATTGGTTTTCTTTGTTATTAATAAGCGGATGGCTACATGTTTGCTGTAAAAACTTTTCATATTTCGAATTGATAGGAAATGGATCTTTATCCTCATTTTCTTCTATTTCTTCCTTATAGCATCTAACTAAATGTTTATAATAATGATCTTGTGACATATCAAGTCGCAGTAATGGAATTTTTTTCTTAGCGAGTAGGATAGAAAAATTTTGGACATTTAAAGTGGGGAGTTTAAATGGCAGATTTTGATCCGTAATGAGTCTCCTCAGCGTTTTTCTATTTGCATATTCTAAAAGTTTCCCTTGGTCATCCACACTTTTTCGGGTTCTAAATTTGGCATCTCCCGTTAAGAAGGTAAAAATGCCGTATAAATCATTAATTTCTTTTCTAATCGGAGTGCCTGTCACCCCTATTCTGAATTTTGCAGTCAGATTTATAAGTGCTTGTAAACTCTCTGATTTTAAATCTTTTAAGAAGTCTACCTCATCCGCTATTATTGCATCCCAGTCTATATACCCGAAAATATCCGCAAAATGCTCTCGAACATGGTAATATGAAGCTAATACTACATCATATTCTTGCATAATCCTCCAAAACTGTTTTAAATTTCCTTCTGGACTGAATTCTTTAAAATTATACAGTTTCGCGTTATTAACAATGTGTGAAAATTTATCTACCCATTGATCAATCAAGATTCCAGGCACCACTACGAGAAATTTACATGTATACGTTGTAGCGGTAACGTTTGTGGTAGCCGGAGGAAGTCGTGAAGATATATAACCGATTATCTGTCTTGTTTTTCCCAAACCCATATCATCGCCTAAAAGTGCATATGATTGAACGCCAGACGTTACATTAGAATTCTGTTCTAATAACCACTTTACGCCCTCTTTTTGATACGGATATAAATCTACGTTAGGCTTTAGTGATGGAACGCCTATATAAAAGTCATTTGGACTGTATAATTTGTTATGGCTAAATATTTCCCCTAAAAAAGTCAATTTGAGAGTATCATTATCTCTATATACGAGTTTACGGTCAATTAACGCCGAGATCTCACCCGAATATCGGTCTTGTATATAATCTTGGATAGGAATAGCATCTTTACCGCTTGGTGGTCTATATTCTGGTTCAAATGGCTCATTTACAAGAAATTTTAGCACGATCTTCGTCTTAAATGTAATAGGATTATGGAATTTATATGATGCTAAATCGCGATCAATATAGGGTTTCCGTAAGCCGCCAATTCGGGGATAAATGTAATTTGAGAGCGCTTGAAGAATGTCCTTTCCGCAAGAAATAATCTCTTTTTTATCAAAAGTTGGATTGAGAGCCATTATTTTTTTACAATAATTGTTGATATTTTCCGAGAACTGTTTTCCGTTGTTGACATGTAAAGCTTTGCAGTAAACCGCAATTGTGTTTGCAGTAATAGCATTTATCATGCCGGATTCCAATGTGTTTCGGAGCCGATAGATATATTCCGTGGCTTGGGAACTCTCTACTATTATCATTATTATTTCTCCAATTATTCAATCCTAAAGATTTTACTTCCATCCTTAAAATCGTCGGGCAGTTCGCGCTTCTCTCGCATGAACTTTTGTTTCTCCCCTTTTCCGTCTTTATGGGGGTTTTCTGAGTGTGCTATATCGGATTTTTTATCTTCGCCGGTTTCCCGCTCTTTTTTCTGCTTTTGGACTCGCTTAATTTTTGCTATCAAACGTTTTTGCGCATCGGAATATCCCGAGTAGTATTCCTCATGAGCATACTGCTTAGGGTCAAGCCGAGGCATACGTTCGAAGAGGAACCAATCTTGGATTGTGTTCCGAACATATTCAAGTAGCCCCGGATTATAACCGTCCAACGCGCTAAAGACCAATTCCTTCCGATACCCACCTCTTGAAATTGCGATGGCAGGATAATGATTAATGTCCGTATTGCACGCATAGTAATAATTCAACATATTATCGTAATTTTGATCCAAATGAAAGCCCCATTCCACACCATAACTTTTAACCCAGATGCCTATGTCGATATTCTTATCATCTAAATCCAAACATTCTCTCACGACCGCTGCATTCTCCTCAATTAGCCCTTTGCAAAAGTAATTAATGATCTCAAGCTTGTGCATTTCTTCTTTTGAGATACGTGCTGGGTCGATCAAAGATGCACTATCGCGAAAAGCGCCGCATTTGGGACATCGAATGTATTTTGAGTCGATATAAAAATATTCGATGAGCAATTCGTCGCGACAACTTCTGGCATTTAGTGATTTTATCATAATCCTCTCCTATTTTGATTTAGATGCTTTTTGCTTGGATATACTGCGGGTTTTTGTCTTAGATTTTTTCTTTTTCGAACTTGAACTCTGTATAAACTTAGTCTCGGTCTGGAACGTCACTTGCTTTTCCAATTCTTGATATAATTTTATTTTCTGACTTTCATTCAGATCGTCCACAATGTTAAAGATAAAATCATAATTTTCGGTTGTCTGGATCAAGTCGGTGAGCTCCATTCTTACCTGCTCATCCAGATTCTCAAGCTGGCTGCGGACCCCTATTTCCTTATTGAACTTCTTTTTCATATCCGCGGTCAAACAACGATAGTCTTCCATCACTTTTTCGTAAATATATTCATCTAATTCAACGAAAAAATCAAAAACATTGGCAAGGTGGATCTTAAGCAGCTTTAGCTGGCGAAGTAAGGTATCATAATTTTCAAAATTTAAGCTCCGTTGGTCCATTCTGCGAAAGAATATTTCAAAAAATCCTGCTATCTTTCCAATCCTTTCTTTCCATTCATGTTTCACATCGTAGCTTCTATCTGAAAGCATAACGAGTTTTTTCATGTTTTTTAAAAGGCGGATTGCTTCAAGCAAATTAATTTCAAGGTCCTCAATGACCACATCCGATTTGAGCGTGATTTTTGCGGGGTAGGTCTTTGCTAATACATGTTTTATCAATTGTTTTGTCTCTTCTCCCGCATTCGCATATTCGGGCACATTTTCCGCAATATCCTTTTCAATACCCAGCTCAAAATCAATATTGTCCTTAAGAAAAGATATGATATTGTATAGATACAAGTAATTGGCAGGAAATTCTTTAATAATCTGTGTTCGCTTTCTCATTTGCAC
The DNA here is from genome assembly GCA_014729055.1 of Promethearchaeota archaeon. Lineage (GTDB taxonomy): Archaea > Asgardarchaeota > Lokiarchaeia > Sigyniarchaeales > Promethearchaeaceae > WJKO01. Next base: position 11,257 of record WJKO01000347.1, read on the forward strand.
CATCTCTGTTATTTCATTTGTTCTTTCAATCTGGCTAAATCCGCTACCGCTTTATACAAGCTTTCACGGCTTTCTGAAGCTTTTTGATATACTTCTTTTACGGCATTCAAGCTTCTATGCGCTTCATTATCGCGTTCCGTTTGTTCTGCTGCAACGGTGCGCAACACCTCGACTGCAAAATCCATCTTAGGTGTAATCTCATTGATATTCATCAAGATAAGCGACCCTTGCGCTAATTTGCTTTGATC
>WJKO01000348.1 GCA_014729055.1 Promethearchaeota archaeon
GAATTTGGAGAGTTTTCCAAAACTAAAAATATAGCTGGGTTATCGGTAAATCCATTTTCAAATGTAAATTATATCGGTAAGATCTGTTATAAAAAAGTCCACGGACAGTGGATTCCACATTTGGTAACTTATTCAGTAGATAATCTAAGTTATGCAGAGCGTTCGGTAGCAAGTCTATCAGATACAATTTTTATTGAAGCCGAACCAGAATATAGAATAATCACTCCGTTAAGCGGTAGATCTGTAATTAATTTGTCACGGTTTCGGTATTGCCGGATTTGCGGAGGACAAATTTCTAATACCTCGGGCGAAATCCAAGGGATGGCAGAATCGGTTTGTTCCGTATGTAAGCTAAAAATTCAAAAACAATATATGAAATGTCCGTTTTATTCAAGGAATCAATTAGATCTAATAAACCCGCTGTTTTGCTATGACTTATGTTGCCTTAATTCTGAGGCTACACAAGATAAATTGGAGATTTCTATTGGTAAAAAAATGAATGAGTGCGGTTCTGAATCTCTATGGGCTCAATGTCATGAGGATTTTATAATAATTATAGGTCTCATTGGCGTAGCAGTGAATACTATGACCCCGATTTTCAGGTTTGCTTTATTATGTGTTCCGAGAAAGTCAGCGTTGGCTGCTATGTTAAAGTGTGGAATTCAGTATTATATTATTATAGGACTTAATTTCAAATTTAGTAGTGGTCTTTCCTCGCCAATGGCATTGAATATTATAGATAGGTTATTTGCTGAGGTTTCTAGAGAGATTAATCTCTTTAGGAAAGTCATATTTTTTTCAGGATATTTTGATGGCGGGAATCTTGAAGTTGGCGATCCAATCTCGGTAGATACTTTAAATGAATCTGCTTTGAGTCATAATACCAATAATAACAATAATTTTGATAATCTGAGAGTTAATAATGCGAGTAATTCGAGTATCAAGAATGCCAACAATACGAATATCAATAATATTAATAATATCAATAGCAATAGAGATGTTCTGAAAAACGCATTGAACTTGTATTGGTTTCAAGATAATGAATTCGATGATAGTAAAGATCAAGGAGCTCAGATTCAAGATATAGCAGATATAGCAGCCCATTCTCAATTAATGGAATATATGACAATAGATGAATCATCCCAAAACTTCTACGCTGCTATTCAAACGAGAATTAGAGACATGCGGAATGATTATACGGATTCATTCGATAAAGAAATAGGATCTCACACAATCGACGTTTCTAGTGATGATATGATGAAAAATATGGAGCGGGACATAATGGAACAAATTGGAATTATTAAATTTGGTTGCTTAAAATCATATTATTCAGTTCCAGAGGATCTATCTCTGGATTCTTGTATTTTCTTTGGTGAACTATTCGATGAAGATCTGTCTTATGACTATAATAATCAATTAAACGGATTTTCTATCTCCAATTTAGCAGCGGATTTTATGGGTTCAATTGGTAACATGCTTTTCTTCGGATGTAAAAATACGGAAGAATGGTCCCAAAATGCCAGCGCTGAGGAAGAAGAATTAGGGGTCATTAAGAAGAACCAAAATAATCAAATAATATGTATTTTTGATCATGAATTAGTCGGAAGGTGCTTTTTGTGATATTATATGTGCAAAGTCCTGGGACTACTCTCGGGAAAAGTTCTGAGACTATCAAAGTGATTAAATCGGGAGCAAAACCGAGACGTTTCTCAATTCGTGATATAGAAGGCGTCATAATCTCTACAAAGGTTCATGTATCTTATGATGCTCTAATGTTACTTTCGGAATATTCTATCCCAGTAATTTATCAGAAAGGTCATAAAATATTATCATATTCGGTTCCGTATGCAAACCATGGATTTGTCTTAACACGTAGAGAGCAGATGAATGCCTATAACGATTCAAGGGGTGGTCATATCGCTCAAAGAATAGTAATGGGTGCGATAGATAACAAAATTCGTCTGCTTAAATATACTGCAAAAAATAGGCGTTCCTATAAGCCGCAAGAAGCGAAATACTTGGTAAAGGTGGCCGGTATATTAGAAAAGAAATATAAAGAAGCGGAACAAATACAAATTCCAAGGAAATCAACATTTACAAAACCAAGCATTCCTAAACCCGTGGAAAAGATAAGGAATAAACTAATGGGTATAGAAGGCTCAGCGGCTCGAGAATATTTTCACGCATTTAGAACATTATTTCCTAAAAAATTTAACTTTGTAGGAAGAAACCGACGCCCCCCTAAAGATCCAATAAATAGTCTACTATCATTTGGTTATACGCTTTTACAAGGACCAGTTTTAAGCGGAATAGCAATCTGTGGTCTCGAACCTTATGCGGGATTTTTACATAGTGATCGCTCTGGAAAGCCGAGCTTAATTTTAGATTTAATTGAAGAATTCAGACAACCAGTAATAGACAGGGTTATTTTACGCCTTATTGGATCTGGAGAAATTAAAAATACAGATTTTAGAAAGGAAGGTGCTTTTATAAAACTGAGCGATATTGCACGTTATAAATATATTAATGCGATTTTTAAAGAACTGGAGACCAAAGTTCAGAAAATAGATGGGAAAAAATTAGTGCTTCAACAGATCATAGTCCACCAAGCACGCAAATTTGTGAGATATCTGCAAGGACGTGAATCGGAATACACAACATATTGTTTTAATTGGTAAAGTTTAATGAAATAACAGGATTGATATGAGAAATGGTATATTATTTGATCACTTACGATGTTTCGAGTGATTTTGACAAATATAGGAAAAAGATATCGGACATTCTAATAGACTATGGGTTAATGCGTATCCAATATTCAGTATTTTTGGGAGATATAGGAACAAATGAAGCTCGTGAAATCGCGTCAAAAATAAATGATAGACTTAATTTGAAAATACCTATCGATATTAGATTTTTTCAAATATGTAAAAGCTGTTTGGACAGTTCATTTATTATAACTCGTGATATTAAATCATCTGGATTAGTAGCAAGCAAAATGCGTAATGCGATTAATAAATATGTAAGTTATTTTTCTAGTCGTAAGAGAGAAACAAATATCAGCAAAGAAGGTTGGATAGAAGTCTATCAGAAGGAGGGAGTAGGTGTCGCGAAAAGGCGTAATTCTAAAAAGAAGAATATTAAAATTAAGAAAAATCCTAAAGATGTAGATCTTGATGAGGAAACTATAATTATTGATAGTAAAACATATGAAAAATTGAAATCAACTGGTGAAATCGAGGATTTTGATGAGTTTATAGGATTACCAGATCTCGAAGAATTTAAGAAAGATGTAGAAGAATATGAAAAAGAAATGAGAAAGCTAGAAGGTAAGAATCATAAAAAGAATCATAACAAGAATCATCAACACAATCATAAACTGGAAAATAGGAAAGTCAAGAATAAAGATGAAGCGAATAAGTTAATTACACATAGACAAAAAAGCCCGGTAAAACATGTAATAGAAGAAGAATCCACAGATGACATCAAGATTAAAAACCAAAAGAGAAAATCAGAAAAAACTACATTGCAAAAGGATAAAGAGCCACCGTCCTATATTGTTACAGATAAGGTTACATTCATTTAATATATCCGCGTGTAGCACGATGTTATGAATAGCTAAAGTTTATAGTTCTGAATATGTGAGAATTATGGGAAAAAAATTGAGTTCCAAAATAAATTATAATCAGTTAGAATGTGAAGACACCGTTTTTATTACTGCTGAAGAAGTATCCCAGTATTTTTTCTGCAAGAGAAAGCCATATTTTAGATATCTTTACAAAAACCCAATCCCTCAGACCTACCTTCAACAAATGGGAACTGATTTCCACAAAAAGCAAGTAGATCTGCGGAAACGACGCATAAAGTCAAAAAAAAGAAAAAAGAAATCTGAGATACCAGCAGTTGACTTTGAGAAGGTATATGAAAGTATGGGGGCGGTTGATTTACGTATTGTGGAAAATGATGATTTAGGTAAATCCAATTTAGATTTATCTAAACCCATTCAGACTCAACACAGCCCAAACGAAGAAAAGTATTTTGACCTTTATTTATATGATTCCAGATTGCATTTGGGCGGTATTGTGGATTATATTGCATTTGATGGGAATGAAGCGTGGCCAGTAGATTTTAAAACGGGACAAAAACCCCGGGATAAGATCAACGACCCTCATAAGTATCAGCTTGTAACACTGGCACTATTGATTGATGCAAATTTTGATATTTTTGTCCAAAAAGCCCAGATTCATTATTTAATGTATAAAGAAACCCGCGAATTTTCGATTAAAATAGAAGATAGGCTTCGAGTTATTAAAGCAATAAGGGAAATAAGAGAGTCGATAATCAATGAGCAGATTCCTGAACCTACAAAGTTAAATCATGTGTGCAAATATTGTGAATGCTTCAATTTATGCCGGGGTGTGTGAAGTACTTATGGACTATAATATCGAAGAGACTTTTCAAGACTCTCAACTTAGCACCTGTTACATCATTGATATAGACAATAAGAATCTACTTGTCAATTTTAATGACGATACGGGAACACGTCGGCTAGTCTTATCTTTTTTAAATCAAGGAATTATACAGAAATTTCGTCAATGTATTCTTGACATTGATGATACCCGCAGTATAATTTTAAAAATTGAACAAAATCTTAGAACAATGGCTGATGAATTTATAAAGAATAGTGTGCGTTTAGATTGGAATTTTCCAACCGAATCTAACTGGGATTATCGAGATATCAAAAATAGGGACTTTAAGAAAAACCACAAAGAAATGGGTATAATGGATATTCCTTCAGCCATGATTTCTGGAAACATTGAACTAATACAAGTTAGTGACCTATCAACTTCTTCAGGATCTACAGAAAAATTCGGATACAAATCAAACGAAGAATTTGGAGATATACTAACAGAACAATCCCGAAAACCATCAATAGGTATCCAATATATGATGAATCTATCACATTATGCCGATCGAGTAGAATTAGAGCACTTCATGCATAGATATTTTTGTGCGATATATCCAGAAAAAATAACAAAATTAAAACAACCATTCAACAAAAGCGATATTCTGAAGCGAGGATATAATCCTACTGGTGTTTCCTTTCTATCTCATCCACATTCAGACCACTGCTATGGGTTTGTTAAAGAATGGTATCAGAAGGATACAGATCTCATGCGTTTTCCGGTTTTAACGAGAAAAATTACTTTTGAATTAGCGAGTGAAAGATACTCATTGAATTTTTTTGAAAAACAAGTAACTGAATCAATTAATATATCATTGAGTGACGATAAAAAAACTCAAATTGGTGATAAACAAATGCTTCATTATCAAGTGATACCTTCTGGACATTGTATTGGTGCAAACGCTCTAATTACAACATTCAAAGAAGATCATGCTGCTAAACCATGCCATACTTTTGTTGCAGGAGAGTTTAGACCATATTCCTATCAATCAAAATATCTTGCAAAATTAGAGTTACTACAACCCAGAAAATGTATAAATCTGGTAATCGATTCAACTTTCGGAGATCCGCGATACAGATTTCCACCAATAGACTTTGAGGCAAAACGACTAATTGATTGGATTGAAGATAATATCGAATCACATCCATTAGCACTTTATGCTTATAACTATGGAAAAGCTCAAGATTTATCCCTTATACTACATTATTCAAAATTAGATAAGAAGATCCCCATTATTTTCTCTAAAAATACATGTCGAATTAATAATATTTGTTCTAAATATGGTTTCGATATGTCTGATCAATATGCAAAATCAGAAGCACGTAAGAAAAAGATCCAAAAAGAAAAACCATTCATCTTAATCGTCCCGAGATCCGAGAAAACATCAAGCCCTATTCAAAACCTCCGAAAAAAGCGAGAATTAATTGACGCGGAAATCTCTGGATGGTGTGTTGATCCCAAATGGAGAGAAGAACATCCAGCTGATGCATACTTTACGATTTCCGGACATCCCGACTATGATACACTCAAAAAATTTATCAAAGCATGTAAACCACGACATATTATTTCACAAAACGGTCAATCGATTTCCTTAGACCTATAAGTAAGTGAAGCGATGAACTATTAAGTTTTTTATAAATATCCCGAAAATAATGAATATATCTTTTCATATCTCTAAAAAAAGTAGTCGGATCCAAATTTTAAAGGGTTCGTCCGCAATTCATGGTCAAGTGCTAATACTTTTTTCCTGAAAGGAATATCCCAAGCCATTCTCTGCTTTATCTCTGCTACTGAATTGGTGTCAATTGTCTTATACAGTGTACAACTATTTATTCGGAATATTGTTATTCTTGATGATAGAAGATTTCAATTTCCTACATGGGATGAGATTTTGTACAACATTCACGGGTTATTGACCACTATGCTGCTTCAGTCAAATTTCAATTCCCTACATGGGATGAGATTTTGTACAAC
>WJKO01000349.1 GCA_014729055.1 Promethearchaeota archaeon
GACCAAGGTAGCTCTAAATCTAAAAAGAGTTTTTTACCCTTGTTTGTCTATTTTCCCTTTTTTATTTAATGAATTAGTCTTTATCCTTGGCTTTGACTAAGTTTCTTATTTTTGTGAGTAATGAATCTTTAAATTCATTTATGGCGGACTTATCCTTCAGAGGGACAAATCCCTGAAAGTTTGAAGAACGCCCACCGCCCTTTCCGTTGTATTTCTGGACGAAGTGACGGATTTCCTTACCTAAATGAATTATATTTTCGCTTTCCAATTCTTTACCTAAAAGGGCATTCAAGATAATTCCGTTTTTATTTGGAATTAGGGTTAAAAGTATGAGCTTCTGATGATCTTTTAGGAGGGTTTGAGAGATCTTGATAACTTCTTTTGACTTAAACCCTTGCAATTCTTTTATCAGTAAGTTAACTCCTTCCTTAATGTTAATAATATCGTTATCGATATCGACATCTATATCTTCATTTTTAGCCAGATTCACGAGACGCTGATAATTCTCTAACGTATTATCTACAATATTTTCAATATCTTCTGGAGTGCATTTCAATATATCAGTAATCCGATCGATTGTATCAAAAACTGGTAATGATGTTGATTTCTTAGAATTTAACTGCAAGAGGTCGTTGTCGATTTCTTCTCCTTTCGTAATTGCTTTCTGCACATCTTTGGTTTTAGTGATTAGCTCTTCAATACGGGGTATTAATTGGCTTTTCATTACGCCTAACTTCTCTGTTAAATTATTTAAGATTTGCTTGTCTTCGTTCTCAAGCCGAGTTACAGCATTTCCTCCCGTAAACTCTAATCTTACGATTCCGTCTTGGACTTTTTGGCTTCGAATAATCTTAATTCGTTCGATCTCTCCTGCATGATGCATGTGAGTTCCACCACAAGCCTCAACATCCTCTCCGGGTATTTCAACTACTCTTATCTTCTTTCCGGGAACTGCGCCCCCTTGATACAAACGCATACCATATTTATGTTCTGCTTCTGCTCGGGGCATAACATAAGAGTTTATTTCAAGGTCGTTCTCGATTATTTCATTTGCTCTGTTTTCTATTTGTTTAATTTCCTCATCTGATAGTGAATCATAATGTGTAATATCTAAATGTGCTTTTTCAAAAGTCTTTTTCGCACTCGCTTGATTTATATGGCTACCCAATACATCGCTTGCCGCTGCATTAATTACATGTGTAGCAGTATGATGAGCCGCCAACTGGATCCGCCAGTCCTTATCAATGGAAATCTTTACTTTATCTCCGACTTTGAAGTCTGGCTTTTTAGACAGACAATGGACGATATAGCCGCGATATTTCACAACATTATCAAATTTAATTCCATTCATAGTTCCGACATCGTGTAACTGACCACCAGAAGTCGGATAGGCGTTAGTCTTATCTGTAATCACCGCCCAACATTCCTTATTTTCTACTTTTGTCTTTTGAATGTATTTTACAATACCATCCGTATCTAATAACAAGTAATCCTTCCAATACTCGATTTGTGTATCCTCCAACTCACTCGGCAGATCAAGAGAAAGTTCAACATACGTTTGATGAATTTGTTCTTTTTGTTCATGTAATTCAACAACTTTGTTGTAAAAGTCATCGGGCTTTTTAATCTTGATGTCGTGTTTTTTTCCCGCTTCAATAATCATTTCAGGGTTAATTCCGTTGGAATCGTACAATTGTATAAGAATGTCCTCTGTGATATTTCCGTCTTTAATCAATTTTTTTATCAGTTTTTTTGCTTTCTTCTTGTTTTTGTAATATTTTCGATATTCAACATCCAACACGCGGGACACTTCGTCTAAATGATCACTTACTTCTGGAAAAATATCGTATAATTCCTCGGCGTGCCACTTAGCCACATCATTTAACTTGATATCCCATCCAAACCTATCAGCGAATGAAACCGCACGTCTAAATATTGCTCTTAAGTTGTATCCTCCGCCGACATTTGAAGGGAGTTTGCCGTCCGAAATAGCAAATAACAAGGCTCGGGCATGTTCTGCAATGGAATAAATACCGGTCATTGGTAAAATTTTTTCTTTAAGCGTGCTTGGTTCTAAATTAAGTTTTTTCCCTACTTCTTCCCATGCTTTATCAATATCTTCCACTTCATCGATATTCAGATACGCAGAATACCGAGAAAATCTGCGATACAAGTCCAGATCTTCGTCAATTTGGGTTATTTCTTTTAATTTCTTCAGAACCTTTGGAAAGATGGCTTCATAAATATTTGGTGTACCTTGAGAAAACCACGCCACGCGCTCTTGACCTAAGCCCATGTCTAACACTTTTAAGTCAAGCTCTTTATCTCCATCCGGAGTTTGTTCAAACATTGTATATACTTGATTGAAGAGTTCAACACCGCGGCTGAAAAATTCCATACAAGGACCATACGAACCGCCACCTGCCCATGCATCTTCATGAATGACAAACTCCTCCTTGGCAAGCCCGACTCCGTCCACGAGAAAATCATATATATCTCGAAAATACTCCGATTGGTTCCATTCATCGGGAGAAACAAAAACATGTTGTCCTATCATAACAAAGCCCGTACAATGAGATCCCGTAATACCTACGTTCTCGATATCTCCAAATCGCAAACAAAATTGCGGTATAACTAGCTTCTTTGCGGGTGGTTCTGCCTCTCCGGTAATGACATACGGCTGAAATGCGGCAATAGATGCAATAGTAAATTCAGTAGTAGGATTCCATCGGGCAACTACGGGATAGCGATTGATTGGTTTATACCCTCTAGGCTTCAAGATCTCCACAATCTTTTCCCAAACCCCAATGAAGGACAGCTCATTTCCAGCTGGATTATTCTGAATAACGTCAAATCCGCCAGAGCAGACGGGATCTCCGCATACCTTTCGATCTTGATCCGTTGTCCAGAAATATGTCCCGCATTTACATTGTTCTCTGTGAAATCCTTTTTCGTTAAGAACATTCACGGGATAATACTCTTCGGGATTCTTCGAGGCGACCTTTTTAAAAGCCTTTTTTTGTTCCTTATCGGTAAGCATTTTTGTCACGTCTGAATATTCGGCTAAGCTTGACTTATTGGTCTTGATAGCGTTAAATTTTAATTGTTTTAATCCAAAATATGAAATAAAACTTTTGTTTTAAATAAGAAAAATCTAAGAGTATGATAAAAGTGCCCGTTTCTATAGCAGAATTAGGAAATTCACTGCGATGCCCCGAAGACGATTGTGATAAGTTCGGAAAAATCATGAAAATGAAAGTCAGTGAAAAGAAAGTCACCATCGAACTGGTGTGCGAACAACATTTAAAAAAATATATGCGGAAATATTCTATCAATCAATTTGCCCGGCTGTGTAACAGTGCATTGATTGATGATGAATGGGTGATCGCTTTTCAAAAGCATATAATGGTGCAAAAGGGACAATTTATTAAACTTCGAAATGGTCTTGACGGGGCATTTTACACAAAAAATAAAAAAGTTATCAGATCCGAAGGATCTAAATTAATATGTAAATGCGGTTCATTTTACAGCGTTACATTTGTGAAAGCAAAAAAAGATAAGGTAAGAATCAACCTTTATTGTGCGGAGTGCACACCGAAAGGCAAGAAGGAATGGATAAAAGCAAAAGATTTGATGGAACTGGTAAAAGCCGGACTGGTCGATAGCACGCTCGGACAGAAAGTAAAGGACGTATTTTCAGATGATACAGAAGTATTCGATACTAGTGAATCATACAGCGCAAGCAAGGGGATTCTGGCAGGATGGGTTCAAGAAGATCTCGGAATGATGGACGAAGGCGGTGGTGTGAAAAAATGTTATATTTGCGGTGCACGTGTGAGCGATGCAATGGATAGATGCCCGAAATGCGGGTCAGATCTATAATCATTTGAAGTCTGTTATTTATTTTCGTCTGAATCTTTATTTATTTTCGTCTGAATATATTGAATAAATGGGCGTATATCAAAATCTGCGCCTTTTAATTTCCAGACGTGAATATCATTTATTAAAATTTCATCCCCTTTATTTTTCAGATTAACCGTTGTCGGAACAGTCAAGCTTGCCGGTTTAAGGTTGAGATGGTGGGAATAACAGATAATATCATTGATGAAGATTTCCGCAATATTTCGGTCTATGAAAATGCTAACCCGAACTGGCGTGTTGTTACCCAATTCCTTTTGCAGATAGACTTCCTTGCAGTCCTTCCCGATTTTAATTGTATTCTTGCCTATATCAAAAGCAATTTCGCGCTTCCGCCATCTTTTTTTGAATTCCAATGATATTCGATTTTTATCAAGCATTTCTAGTGAATTTAAATTCATTTGTAGTTCGAACGAGACATCTCTTCCCTTAAACACTAATTGCGATATATTCGGGCAGTGTTTTCCCAGCCTTAATGAGTGCCATTCCTTGTGCGATGTTCTTAGCGATTCCAATTGTTTTATGGGTTCTTGTGTAATTTGCTTCCTATTATTGATGTGTAATATGCGTGGGATTGCCAAGCTTCCGTTCCATCCTCGATTTCCACCTTTCGAGAGAAATGCCAGCAAAATAAGATCACCGTTTGGCCCTTTGATTGTATTCGTTGCGTAATATGTACGAGAAAGGTTAATTAAGCCGCTTGACTCACGAATTAATTTACCATTTTCAAGATTCCCGATGATATAACGCACGGCGGAGTGAGGGCTAAAGAGAAGAACATATTTTCCGTCCAAATAAAAAAAGTTCGGACATTCCCAGTTATTGCCTTCCCCCTCGATTCCCGTACACAAGATATTTTCATATTTCCAATCAATGAGGTCATCCGAAGAATAACGAAATGCTGAACCGTGATCTGCCCCTTTTACGTGCCCTCCGAGCACACAATTCCACTTGACGTCCGATTCATTATCTCTCCATACGTATGGATCTCTCCAATGGCGAATCTCCATATCTCCATGCAAATCATCCGATAGAATGGGATTTTCCTTCAATTTCTTCCATTTGATCATACTCGTATCACTCACAGCGCCCCATTGTTCAGCATTACCGGGTATATCAATCAAGCGCCCTATCATCGTGTAAAGAATAAACGGTGTACCGTCATTATTAACACAACAGCCCGAAAAACAGTGCTTTTCTCCTTTATCTAATGAAGGTGCCAGTGCAATCGGAAGATGTTCCCAATGTACCAGATTTTTACTTTTTGCATGTCCCCAGTGCATGTGCCCCCAATTGCTGCCATACGGGTTGTGTTGATAAAATATATGATATTCGTCGTTGAAATATATTGTGCCGTTCGGATCGTTCATCCAATGAGAAGGTGCTGTAAAGTGATACTTTGGTCGCCACGGGCAAGCATCAGCCTTTGGTTTATCTTCAAGGTCGCTTTTCATGGCCTGTAAAATCGAGTTCATGTACTTAGTAAGGAATTCAAATATCTATTAAACTATCTATGTAAAATGCACAAAAAATATGAGAAAATAGGTTATTTCTTACCTAAAAGAGAAAAACCATAGAAAAAACCAAATTTATCATTGCCCAATCAATGCATAAATCTACCGAAAATGCTCATCCAACCATTCAATGACTGGCTTCCAGCACCCATCGGGAAAATGCGCATGCCGTGCCCCTTTTACCACATGAAAGATTTTATCTTCACCGGGCACTTCTTCGAAAAGTTCTTTTACTGCTTCAACTTCAAATAATTCATCTTGATCGCCAACGCCCATAAAAACTGGAATAGCCATTCCTTTAGGAGCGGCCATTTTTCTTGTATCAATCAGACGCATAAATCGTAATGAGTAATTGAAGTTAAACAGCGGATCATCTAATCCGCGCATACCTTCTCTTTCGTAATTTATAACGGGTTTACTCGGTGTAAATATCGCCGAAAATAAAATCTTGAATTTTTCCATAAAATTTAACGATGGATATACTTCGGGTCGAAATCGACGCGCTGCGGAAAAGAGAATTACCCCCATAATGTCATCGAGTTTGTGGTGCAATGCCAGTATTGCGGCTGCAACACCCAAACTATGCCCAAATAGTATTAATTTTTTGTGATTGAGCCCTTTCTTAACGAAATCAACGGCGTCAATTAAATCTTGAGCCATCTGCCGTCTACTTTTATAGTCCCCCCGTGTTCCATCTGAAAGCCCATGACCGCGATAATCAAGACCGTATACAGGATATCCCGCATTAGAAACGGGTATGCCTATCATTTCATAGGGACCGCTATATGC
>WJKO01000872.1 GCA_014729055.1 Promethearchaeota archaeon
GCGACCACCTCCACCTCGATATGAGCCGGGAGATGCAAAAGCGCGATTGGTTCACCGATGGGATGCTTGACCCGATTCCGGTACTCAAGGCGCACCTGGACCCTGAGCGTGTAGACGCAATGGTGGAGCGGGGATGAACCCGACCGCCGAGCTTCTGGAGCAGATGCTTAATGCCATCTGCCGTATCGCATACGCCTTGGAGCGAATTGCGGACCATCTCGACGGTGGGCAGGAGATTGTAACGCCTCTGAGTGAAGCAGACGAGGAATGGCTTGAGTATTTAGACACGAACACCGACTAGGACGTGACAATGCCCCCTGATACGAACTCTGACAGCGAGCACGTAACCTTAGCCATCATCGGCGTAAAGCTGGACACGATTGAGGAGATGCTACGGACGCATATCGCCAATGACAGGCTGGTGCGTGATGACCACGAAGAGCGATTGCGAACTATTGAGCACGATAAGCTGCCGGGCTTGGACGGACGTATCAGTGCTTTGGAGCCAGTGGCACGGAGCGCGCTTAGGGTGTTTTGGATCATCGTGCCGATCCTGATTACCGTCGCGTTGGCGGGCATCGGCTACGGGATAGTGCAATCGGGGGCGCTTGCTCCGTGACGGTCATTGTAGCACACGTTGGCGACTTACACGTCAACTCAAGCGTCGGCTTGATGCCGCCGCGAGTGACGCTGGACGACGGGCAGACCGTTCTACAGAGCGCCACACAGCATTGGCTCTGGGACAACTGGCTCGACTATTGGAAGCGCACCGCCGCCTGGAAGCGTCGGACCAAGGCGCGAGTTGTGGGGATCATTAACGGGGACTGGGGCGACATCAACGTACATTCACAGTTTCAGTTGATCGAGCCGGTCAATCCCGACATTGTGCTCGACATGATGACCGAGGCGGTCGAGCCGATGCGCCGGGTGTGTGACGCGATCTTCGTAGTGCGAGGCACCGAGGCCCACACGGGTGGGTCGGGATTTTTGGAGAACCGGGCGGCTAAGGAGATCGGTGCGGAAAAGAACGCGCAGGAGCACACACATAGCTGGTACTTGCTGGAGGCGGAGTTTGAGGGCGTGAAACTGACCAGCTCTCACCATCCGGGCACCAGCAGCCGGCGGCCGTGGACGAAGGGCAACGATACCAACAGACGCGCCGCGATGGACATTTACAACTATGGTGGCAGCGATTGGGTGCCCGATCTGACGCTGTGGGGACACTACCACTACTATTCCGACAGCGGCAACACGCACTCAATCCGGGCAATCTATAATCGGAGCTGGCAGGTCAAGACAGCGTTCAGCTACCGCCTGGGCTTGGCTAACAACGTGAGCGAGATTGGGGGACTATGGGTGTTCTGCCACGCGGACCGTTTTGTCGTGAGGACGAAACAGTACCGGCTACCGAGGCCGGAGCCGGTATGTCTAAGTTGACCTACGAGCAGCTATTTGAGGACCTGGTAGACGCGGCCCGCAACGAGCCGCCGCCGCAATCGTTCGGCGTGGCGGAGTTTGCCGAGAAAGCTGAGTTGACCGATAGGCAGGCGCTGGGCAGGCTCAAGGCGTTTATGGAGCAGGGTCGGGTTGAGGGTGACAAATACGTGATTGACGGACATATCGCGTGGCGGTTTTGGTTTCCGAGCGAGCGACCAAGCCGCGCCGCACCAAACGTACGCACCGACGGGAGCGGCGCAGGCGGCGCAGGCACACACGGAGGCCGAGGGGAGAGAGATGAGCGAAGGCGAGGGTAGACTGTGATGAGACGGGTGGGGCGATTGAGCCTGCCGCGTCTCGTCGCGGTGATGGGGGGCGGGGATGCGGCGGTTACGCGGTCCTATGCCACCATCCTGGAAGAGGACTACGGCGCGGACGAGGTGTGGCCGCTGGTGGACATTGCCAGCGGGACGACGATCCACGCGCACGTCAACTCGAATCGGGATGGGACGCTGACGGGGTGGGACTTGCAAAACGCAGCAGGGCCGGTGCCGGGGACAAGCGCGCCGTACTCGGATGGGGCAAATGACTGCGGGAATATTTACACGTCCAACGGGTCGGATGAACTGGCAGACATTTTTGATCCGGCAGAAGGCAGCTTTTTGGCATGGGCGAAAGTCCAGGCCGCGTCAGCGTGGACTGATGGGGAGTCCAGGCATATTTTGACGCTAGGCCCAAACTCAAACAACCGAATCGTGCTGCTCAAAAACGCGACGGATAACACCGTGATTATGAGCTATAAGGCGGGTAATCATGCGGACCAGGTTGTGTATAACCCCTTCTCGTCAACTGATTGGTTTTATATTGGTATGTCGTGGAGTGTTGCCGACGACGAGGTGAGAGCGTATCTCAACGGGTCGCAGGTGGGCGGCACGCAAACCGGGCTGGGTACGTGGGCGGGCGACCTGACAAATGCGCTGATTGGGGCGTATTTTAGCACCACCGCCATCTGGCACGGCCTTCTCGCCTATGCCGCCGTCAAATTCGGTTCTGTCTGGACGCCGACGCAGTTCAGCGAGATGCACGCCGCTGCAGCGACGGCAGGAGCGGACTGATGAGCCGACGATACTACGGCATCAAGAACGTCAATCTGACCACCACCCAACGCGCCGACTTGCTCGACGCGCTCAAGGCGTGGGGCGACAACGCCGCGCCGAACGCCTGTAATCGCAACCACTGGCGGCTGCGGCTGGACAACGACGCGATCGTTTTCGAGGCAAATTGGGACACGTCTGAGTGGACGTTGGACAGCGTGAAGGCGAAGCTCGGTCAGATTTTCGGCGTAAATCCTGACAACATCGGGCACACGACGAACGCGGGCTACGCCTATGGGTATCTTGTCACATTCAGCTACGGCGGGACCAACTACGTGCGGATGATTGCGTTCGGTGGCGTGTCGAGCACCTACGCGGACAGTCACGCGGCAGTGCTCCAGTTTCTGAGCGACAACGCGGCAGCGTGGGAGCCGGAAACGCTATGAGCCTTCCGATAAGTGCCACACCCGGCGGAGGCCGACGCGATGCCTGACCTGACCTGGACGCCCGACGTGGCGCGGGATACTGCGAAGCAAAGGAGAAATGAATGGTAGATCGACCAGCAGGACAAGTACGCATTGAGGACGCGCCGATTGCGGTGACGTTCGTGCTCGACGTGAACGCCTACGCCAGCGGCGACTTGATGGCGCAGCCGGTCAAGCTCGAAGGCGTGGCCTACCCGGATTCGCGGGTGGCAACGCTGATGAGCGTCGTGGTCTACGACGCCGACGACCAGGGCGAGAACCTGACCGTGTGTTTCACGGGCGACATTGGCGACGACATCGGCACGCTCAACAGCGCCCCGTCGCTCAGTGACGCGCAGAGCGAGAAGGGCGAGGGGTTCGTGCAGGTGACGACGTGGGAGGATCTCGGCTCCTGCCAGCAGGGGTGCGAGGATGCTGTCGGCCTGATGGTGGAGACGGACGAGAACGGCGACCTGTGGGTGTGGCTGCTCTCGAAGGGCGCGGGCACGTATGCCAGCGGCGAGATCAAAGCGAAGTTCTACTTCGTGCGGAGCTAGGCGTGAGCGAGTGCACATTCCGGGCTATCGTACCGAGCATTGGGACCGCGATCAAGGTCCACGGTGACGGTGGCTGGCGTGTGCAGTTCGACATACCGGCAAGCGACGAAGGTGCTGCGCTGGAGCTGCTGACGATGCGAGGAGTGCTGTTGGAGATCACAGTAAAGCGGGCCAAAGATGAGCGAAAAGAACAGCCTAGCAACAGAACCATCCATATCTGAGCGATTCTCAGAGTTATGGCAGGCGCTGACACACAATCAGCGTCGATTTGCGGTTGCTATGCTTGAGTGCAACACAAAAGCCGAGGCCGCCGAGGCGATCAACTTGCGACCTGATACGGTGTACCGCTGGCCCGATGCGGTGGACGAGGTTGTGGACCTGATGACGCTCGACGCCAAAGAGTCAGCGGTGTCGATGTTAACAAGCGCCCTGCACAAAGCGGTGATGGTCAAGTTGAGGGGCCTAGACGATGGTGACGTGAAGGTGCGACAGGATTCAGCCACCGAGATTATGGACCGCGTGCTGGGCAGGGCTAAGCAGACCAGCGAGATCACCGGCGAGGATGGTGGCGCGCTGGTCATTCAGTACATTAACGACTGGCGCAACAGTGGCGACGATTCAGCTTCCTAGCCCGCATCCGGGACAGCAGGCAGTACGGCGGCAAGCGAGGCGCATCAACGTTCTGAGCGCAGGGCGACGGTGGAGGAAGACGACGCTGATGGTGAGCATTGGGGTAGAGGCGGCGGTGCATCAGAAGGCGGTGCTGTGGGGCGCGCCGACCTTCGATCAGGTGCGCATCGGCTGGAACGAGACGCGCCACGCTGCGGGCGGGGTTGCGGATTTCAAGACGAGCACGATGACGGCGACCTTCCCTGGCGGCGGCATCATCGTCTACCGCAGCCTGGACGACCCGGACAACGCGAGAGGGCACACCGCTGATGGCGTCATCATCGACGAGGCGGGTGATGTGGCGGAACGGGCGTGGTACGAGGTAATGCGCCCGATGTTGATTGATACCGATGGCTGGGCCTGGATCGTGGGAACACCAAAAGGAAGAAATTGGTTCTGGCGCGAATACGCGGCGGCACTGGATCGGGACGATGCCGCCCGCTGGCAGATTCCGACGCTTGGTTGTCGCATCGAGGATGGGCGGCTGGTACGCGATCCGCACCCGTTGGAGAACCCAGATATACCGTGGCGTGAGATCGAGCACATCTTCAGTACGACGCCGATTGACGTGTTCCGGCAGGAGATTATGGCGGAGTTCCTGGAAAATCAGGGCGCTGTATTCCGCAACATCTCCGCCAACCTGTACGCTGGGGGCGAGACGCCGGAGGATCACGCCGAGCATCGGATTGTGATGGGCGTGGACTGGGGCAAGCAAAGGGACTTCACCGCGCTCTCTGTAGTATGCGCCGATTGTCGCAAGGAGTTGGCGCTGGACCGATTCAATCAGATTGACTATACGGTACAGCGCGGGCGACTGCGGGCGCTGGCGGAGCGGTGGCACGTCGGACACATCGTCGCGGAGAGTAACGCGATGGGCACGCCGATTATTGAGCAGTTGGTGCGTGACAGTCTGCCGGTGCAAGGCTTCGAGACGACGGCATCCACCAAGCCGCCGCTGATCGAGTCGCTGGCATTGGCGTTTGAGCGTGAGGAAGTCGAGTGGTTGGAGCACCCGGCGGCGACGATGGAACTAGAGGCTTACGAGCGCAAGGTCAGCGGGACAACGGGCCGCAGCCAGTACAGCGCACCGGAGGGCCTGCATGACGACACGGTGATGGCGCGGGCGCTGGCCAACCACGCTATCAATCAATACGCCTGGTGGATCGACTGAGGGGGACTATGGCGAAAGTGGCTTACACCGACGGGCGCAAGGCGGTCACGCTGGCGGATATGGACGAGTTTCTTGACTGGCTGGTGGAGCAAGGCGGCGAGGAGGAGGGCGAGATCTCCGTCTCCGTCGCCACCCGCAAAGTCGCTTTCGTCTATCGCTGTGTAACACTGATTGCCGACGCGATCCGGCGGGCGCCGTTCCAGATTGTACCCGTGAGCGGGGAAGATCCGCTTGACGAGAGCGCGGACTATCAGAACGCGCTGGGCTTCCTGAGCAACCCGAAGCGCATTACCGAGCTGGTCATTCGTAGCTTGCTGGGGTCGGGCAATGCCTACCTGTTCAAAGCCAACCGGGGGCGGACGCTGGGTGAGCTCAAATACGTGGTCGCCTCCACCATCGAGCCGCAAATAGACGGCGAGGCGGGTCTGGTCGGCTTCAAGCGCAAGGTCAACGGCAAGGAGGCGTTCTATCCCGCCGACAAGCTCATCTACTTCTGGCCGCCGGATGAGGGCGTGGAGCTAGGCGAGGCCAAGTCATCGCCGGTCATCGCGGCGCTGATGGCGGCGGGTGCGAACTACTACACGAGCCGGTTCATTGCCGACTTCTTCGCACGTGGCGCAATCAAGGGCACGCTGATTGCGGTCAAGGGCAACCCGCCACCGCAGGAACGCGACCGCATCAAGGACTGGTTTAAGCGCATGTTCGGCAGCGGCACGCGGTCACAGTTCGGCACCGACGTAATCAACGCCGACGCGCTGGAGCCGATCAAGATTGGCGAGGGCTTGGAGGGCTTGAACAACTCCGAGCTTACCGAGCAGATGCGTGAGGACATTGCCGTTGCGCTGGGCGTGCCGATGAGCAAGCTCCTAAGTAGCACTGTGAGCGGCCTGGGCGGCGGGGGTGTGGCGGAGTCCGACGACATTGGCTTCTACCGCGACACTGTGGCGCCGTGGGGCGACTTCATCGCAGATACGCTCAACTACCAGCTACTCGTACCGCTGGGCTACCGCTGGGAGTGGCTATGGCACACGATGGATATATTTCAGCAGGACGAGCGCGAGCGGGCCGTCGCCTTCAAGACCTACGTGGACGCCCGGATGCGCCCGGAGGTGGCGGCGGCGATGCTGGGCCTGGAGATCCCTGACGACGCGGCGATTCCCGATCATTACGTGGACGCCTTCGAGGAGAAGCAAGAGCCGCCTGGGATGCAGCCGGGGGGCGACGA
>WJKO01000350.1 GCA_014729055.1 Promethearchaeota archaeon
ATTTAGTAGTGCCTCCCTCTTGCTTGACGATAATGGATTAACCATTGGATCATACACTAATAAGAAAAATAAACCATATCTTGAGATATGCCAGACTGTTGCCCCTCGTTTTACAATAACTATGGAGAAATTGGATAAATATCAAATTACAACAGAAGATATTATTGTAGATATTTTATTTGATGATCCTACTGTCGAGGATCAAGAACGTTCTGCTTATGTTTTCATTAAAGAATTTGAAATTCAGGCCGATTTAAAATCATATATTGTAACTCTCGCCAAAAATAAAAGAACGCTAACTTTAAGTTTGAAATATCTCCCTATTCTTGCTGATAAACTACGAAATTTAATGGATTCATTTGAAATAGATGATAATTGTGAATTTTAAATATCTCAATTTCCCATTATCTAATCAGAAAAATTTAATTTTTTTAAAATAAAGAATAGATTTGAATTAATATGGCTGAATTGACTTTAAGAATAGAAAAAATCCGAGAAGGAACCGTAATTGACCACATTTCTGCGGGAAAAGCTCTAACTGTATTAAATATTTTAGGATTAGACGGAAAAGATGGACGATTAATCACGGTGGGTATCAACGTTTCAAGCAGAAGAACGGGAAAAAAAGATATCATAAAAGTCGAACGTGTTTTTTTAAATAATGACCAATTGAATCAGATTTCATTAATATCCCCAAATTGCACGATCTCATATATTAAAGACTTTAAAGTTGACCGAAAATTCATTCTTAGTCTGCCAAAAAGATTTTACGGTATTTTTTCGTGTCCAAATGAAAACTGTATTTCTAATTCAGAGAGGGAGCCAGTTAAATCAGAATTTGACGTAATTTCTGAAAATCCGATAAAAATTAAATGTGTATATTGTAATAGGATTCTATTCTTCGAGGAAATTGCCAATATAAGTCAAAAAAGATGAAAAAACTGCTATCTATCGTAGCTTTTCATTATACATTTTGGTAAATTCTTTTTAATTCATTTGTTTTCTTAGAATTTGGTCCAATCATATCTTTTAGATTAGTCATCTTGTTTCTTGAATTCTTAGTTATCAGAATCAGATTTTTTTGAATTTGTTGATCTAATGGGATTTCAATAGTAGAACTCTCTTTTTTCTTTTCGATTTTCTTTAAGTAAGGTACAAGAATTCGTTCAATAGATTTAATCAGACGAATTGCCATCTCTTCTATTCTATTATTTAAGAACCAGACTTTCTCGAATCTTGAATCCGTTGGATTTTCCAAAAGTGTGATAACTAATGACACGTACACGCTTTCTATTTTCTTTATTAAGATCATTTTTTTCTCAGTGCGGATACTTTGAATCTGACCAAATTGAGTTGAAAAATATTGAAACAATACCGAAAAAAACCCTGTTACCAATTCTTCTTCATTCTTCTCATTTAAATTCCTATTTTCCGTTAAATTATATCCTAATAGCGATATGCCAGACTCTTTAAAAATCAGCAGTAGGTCTATCATATATTTCCATATATGACTCTATCAAACTATAAAAAACCCATGATTCCTCAAAAAAAGAAAAAACTAAAACAACTATAATCTAATTATAAATAAGAGATAAAGGAATTATAATTAGATTATATAAAAAGTGATAAAAAATGCCCGAATTAATATACCGAATTTCTGGTTTAAGCGATTTTACAATTAGTTTTGAAAATTTTTGTGTTCCATGTAAATGGCAAAGAAGATGTCGTTATGGAAAAAAAGCACCGCTTAATGTAATTATCGGGTGTAATGACTTGTTGGAAGCTTATAACGAAAAAAGATTAGAACAAATGCGTCGTCTTCAGAAAGAGGCCGATATCGAAGATTCCTATGAGGATATAGAAAGCAGAATGAATATCAACCTACAACAGATTTTCTCGGGTATTTGGAAAAAAATGATTAAGGATCATAAAGAAGAAATATTGTGTATCAATTCCAGAAAGATGGATACAATGGTTACTTCTCAAAGAGGAGCGGTTTGGTGGCAGGAATTTTCTAAGATTATGAGAAAGATATATGAAGAATGCAAGAAACAAGTAACAATTAAAGAATAATTTAAGAATACTTTCCTTGAAGATTATCAATTATTCCATCGAAGTGACCCGCTCCAATTATAACAAAGAGCTTTTTATGACCCGATTTTTCATATACATCCCATATTCTATTGGACATGTTTGCATCTCGATTCTCAATAAGGATTTCATATATTTCCGGATTTTCTTGCTTAAACTCGTCTCTAATCTTCGAAATATGTTCTTGATTCCCGATATTATCAACTAAATCTTGATATTCTTCCTGTAATTCTGTTATACTAGTGTTTTTCAATTCATTCAAGAAACTTTCAAGTTTAGATGGATCTATTTTAGCGATTTCATTAGTTATTTCCGAGATAGAAAAGTCTATTAATTCAACGGGTTTGTTGTGTTCTCGAGCATAACAAATTGCCGTAAAAAATTCTATACCCAATAATAGTTTTTCACGTTCCCCCAAATTTTGCTGTATATCATGAATCTCATTCATGATATCATAAGCGAATAACTCACTATCATCGAAATCATCCACGATTTCATCATCTAATTCTGAAATCCTCGCGGCCAATGCTTTATAGTCTAAATTGAAGGGGTCATCAAATCCAGACTCAATAAGAAATGTGATAAGTTCGTATCTTTCGGAATCCAGCTCTAAGAGAACCAAATCTGGATTGAACTTAACTAATTCATCATGAACAATAATTTCCATTTTCTCATATATATGAGATGTCCCTAAAATACACAACTTATCATTAAAAATAATTTTCATAGGCAATTTTGATTGGCTCATCGCTTTAAAATAAAAAAAGAATTATCGAATTTATTTTTGCGTGTTCAAAAAAAGAATTATCGAATTTATTTTTGCGTGATCAAAATTGAATACTGAAGATAGGAAAACGATAACAACATGAGGGCGGTATAACCACTAACTGTGCCGAGAAAGTGAGATAATATCAGAGATAGGAGAGGAAATACGGGCCCGGCAGGAATTTCGGAAATGCATTTTCAATACACTTCTTTCGAACCTGCGATCTGCGGATTAGAAGTCCGCCGCCTTATCCAACTAGGCCACGGGCCCATATATTAAGAATTCATAAATATGTATGTTGAAAGGAAATGATTTTATATAAAATCGCTTAATTTTAAAGTTTTTTCTTTATGAGATGTTTGGATTTTATGATATTTTATGTAGTCTGTCATCTTTTGTAAGTTTTATTAGCTAAAAAAAGATTAAAGAATTTAAAAATATTTATTCAAGTTATAAATAAGGAAGCAATAAAAGAAATACAATAACATTACATTGTAAACAACATAGGATTAGACCTATTATGTCGAGGATCGAAGAGTTTTTAGAGTTAAAAGATAAATATAAGGATGCAAAAAAGAGAATTGATGAATTAGAGGAAGCAGTAGATCAGAAGAGCGATAAAATCTTAGAGTTGACAGAAGCACTTAATGAATCCCAAAATGCTGCCGTAAAAAATGCCAATGATGTCAAACATCTAAGTTCACAAATTAAATTCCTTGAAGATGATAAGAAATCTTTAGAAGAAGATCGAAAGAGACTCATGAAAGAGACCAGTAAATTTACAGAACAACTTGAAAAATTTTCAGATTTGATTTCAACCTTAAATTTGAACTTAAAAACAAAGGAAAACCTATTACTTGAAAAAGATAAGCAGCTGGAGGCATTAGAAGAAAAACTGAAGGAACAACTGGAAACAAATATTCAATATAAAGAAGAAAAAGCAAAATTCATTGAGGATCAGATTCAAAAGATGATAAATTTAGAGAAAGAAATCACTGAAAATAAACAAAAGATGAAAGATTTAAAGCAAAAGCGAAAGAAAGCACAAGATGAAGCATGGTCAAAAACTATGGAAATGGACCAACTACTAACTAAGGTTAAAGAATTAGAAGAAGAACTTGAAAAATATAAAAAGAAAGAACAAAGTCCTAGTCATAATCGCACCTTTCATCAATTTTAACATATTCTCATATTTTCCATATATATGGAGGTAATCAAATTGGTAAAAATCTCTGAAGAA
>WJKO01000351.1 GCA_014729055.1 Promethearchaeota archaeon
ATTAAATTTCTTAATTTCAAATTGTTCAGTAGCAAATGCCCTGACAACTCGAACACCACCGATATTTTCCTCAATTGTAGCAGTAACTTCGTCTCCATATATATCACGAGATTCACGATAGAGAGGTCCTATCTTCTTTTTAAACCGATAAATTACATAAAAAATTACAGGAAAGATTGGAATAACCATAAGTGAAATCTTCGGATCTATAACGAACATTGCAACGAGTGCTAAAAATACCGTCAAGCATTGTCTGATGAAGAATGTTATCTGTGAAGAGAGTAACATCTTTAGAGTATTCAGATCACTTGTGCAACGAGCCATTAGATCACCGGTTGAATGATGATCTAAAAATTGATAGGAAGAATTCTGAATTGCTCGGAATAATTCTCCCCGTAATATCTTAATTATTGAATTCCCCATAAATTGATTCATATAGAGCCGAATATAGGCAACACCACCCATACCAATAAGGGCGACGAATAGGATGAAGAAATTATCGACAATTAGACTAAAATCTTGGTTTTCTACAATTTGAGTCATAATATCTCCACCAAGCACGGGAAGTGCTAAAAATAAAATAGATTGAAGAATCGATAATACAAGGGTAACAATAAACATTCTTTTAAAAGGTACTAATAAATAAGCAACAACCTGCCTAAAACTGGTCTTATATTCTTTATTTCTATCTGGCAGTGGTCTTGGTCTATTTATATCAAATATCCGCCACCATTTATGCTCTTTTTCCTTGCCCTCTACTATTGATGACTCCAGTTTTTCTAATTGCTGTTTTTTCTTCTCTTTTCTTTTTTCCTTTTTGCTTTCAAGGAAGGATTCTTGAGGGGACATAATTAAAAATCTCTTGTAATGCGAAGTTTAATGTTTTTATCTTGTTCTTGATATAAAAAAAGGATTTTGTAAAATATGAAAAAGGAGTTTTCAGAAAGAGAAAATAAAATATCAGTTTTCTAAAAAACTAAGAAATAATAAACAATAAGATAGAATATTCCAAATATCATATGAATCAAGGCAAATAGAGCACCCCATTTGGTCAACGTTTTAAAAGTAAATCCTTTTACTTTATTTTTAGTGGCAATTGTTAAAGTCATTACATCACAAGCCGCCCCTTGAGGTAAAAAATTACCACCTAAGTTTATGCCAATAAGCAACGCCATTATCAAAATATTAGGATTAGCTGCAATAATCGGATTTGCCGCTATCATAGCATCCGCGATTGCCATAAATATTAGAGCTGTTGGTGAGTTTGCTAAAAAACCCGAAATAATGCTACTAAATACTAAAAATATGATGGAGATTACTAAAACATTATCTGGTAAAATCGTGTTGAGAAAATCGTTAATAATTTGAATCGTCCCATTTTCTACCATGACTCCGATAATAATATACAATGAAGCGAAAAAGAAAATCACATTCCATTCAATATGCCTAAAATAATGTTCCATTTTCTCTTTATTTGCTAAAACCATGACAATTGCGCCGATTAGAGCAACCAGATAAGCTTCAGTCGTAAAAAAGAACGCTGTAAAAATAACCACCAGTAATATTAAATTTTTATTAAATGCCTTCTTATTGTCTAAAACCATCGAAGGCAGCAAGATTTCACGAACCAACTCGACTCTAACTCGATTTGCCCTTTCGTTTTTCTTTAGCATCAAATAGTCTAAGGTAATCAATGTTACAAAGAGTAAGATAAACCCAAATAACATTATATTTAATGCAAACCATTTCACATCGACATTGTATTCAGGATATGCATTGAAGTGTCCTGCAATCATAATATTTTCTGAACTCGAAAATGGAGTTATCAAACTCCCTATATTGATACAAATAGTCATTCCAAAAAGATAGGGGGCAGATTCAATTTCTAATATTTTACAAGTCCTAATTAATAGGGGAGCAAATATAATCGATACTGTGACATCTGCGACAACTGCAGCAGAGAGGGTTGAAATGATAATAATTACGTAAAACAGCATGCGATCGTTGCCTTTGGTAACTTGAATTGATTTTACTGCAATATAATGAAATATTTTCTTCTGTTCAGCAATTGAGATTATTATTTGCATACCAAGAATGAATATCAACGGGCGCCATTCAATCATTCCGATAAATGTATTCAGATCAAGATTAACAGGACTGTCCTTAGTATTTATCAAAATCAATGCCGCTATTATTGCCCCCAAAAGCGCAATTACAAGATAATCTATTTTCTCTGAAGAAAATACAATCATTATGATAATAAAAATAATTGTAACAGAAATTATAGAAAATAGATTTACCATGTGCTATACATCCCCAACTTCAATTTGATTCTCGTCTATTTAAATATATATGTTGTCTATTGTTAAGAGAAATTGGAAACTATTGAACTTGCAGATATTCACATTTCTTACCTGCATAATTTTCGAGGATAACTTTTTCCTCATCCAGCGATTTCAAATAATCAGGGATTATGGGTATCTTACCGCCGCCGTTTGGAGCATCAATAACATAATGTGGAATGGCTAGACCACTTATAAAGCCCCTTATTCCATGGATTATATTAATGCCCGTTTCAACATTTGTTCTAAAGTGATTAGTTCCCTTCACAAAATCGGCTTGGAATAAATAATAAGGCTTGACTCTCATTTTCAACAAACCTTTATATAATTCTCCCATTATTGTTGGATCATCATTTATTCCTTTTAATAAGACATTTTGGTTACCCAGAGGAATGCCTGCATTCGCTAGCATTTCACATGCTTTTATAGATTCTGGCGTAATTTCGTTAGGATGCTCAAAATGCACATTAATATAGATGGGATGAAATTGTTTCAATAGATCGCATAATTCTTGTGTAATTCTCTGGGGATTTGTACAAGGAACTCTCGAACCCAGTCTAATTATTTCAACATGTGCAATTTCTCTTAATTTCTTTAGTATGTATTTTATCATATTAATTGGGGCACATAATGCATCTCCTCCAGATAAAATAACATCCCTAATTTCATGATGATTTCGAATATATTCAATTGCAACATCTATTTTTTCAAGGTTTATTACTAGCTTTTCCGTGCCCATTTTTCTCTTACGCGTGCAAAATCTGCAATACATCTCGCAAGTATCGGAAATGAGGAATAAGCAACGGTCTGGATATCTATGAGTTATTAAGGGGGCAGGACTATCTCTTTCTTCTGCTAAGGGATCTTCCTCACCTACTTGATCTCTAATTTCGGCAATATTTGGAATACATTGTTTCCATATCGGATCATCAACGCTTTTAATTAGATTCCAATAATATCTGCTTATCTTCAAGGGATATACTTCAATGACTTGCTTTATTTCTTCTATTTTCTCTTTTGATAAACAGAATTTATGTTCCAATTCAGAAAAAATCTCATCAAGCGATAAATACTCCGATATAAACCTTATTGGTTTCTGAATGCTGATTTTTTCAGCACAAGATTGTACCATTTAATTTTTTCTACTTCCGTTTTATAATATTTGACAGACTATTTTATTATTTGATTTTATCATTATATGAGCCATTATTATCTAGATCGAAATCATATCGTTCTAGAGCCGCCTCAATAATGGCTCCAATCATTTGCGTATATGTCCACCCATATACACGGACGGCTTTAGGCATACTATTATTTTCTTCAATTCCAGGCGCTATTCCTGGAATCGTATTTAACTCTAAAATATATATTTCTCCTTCCTCATCCATTCTTAAATCTATACGACAATAGTCTCTTACTTTACAAGCTCGATATGCCGCAAGAGTCGCTGCAGAGATCCTTTTTTCTTGCTCTTCAGTTATGTCTGCGGGGCATATAGTGCTTCCTGGATCATCCAAAGTAGTTTTTACTTCATAAGAACTAAATTTACCGATATCATCTGGAAGATATGAATAGTCTATTTCAACAATTGGAAATTGTATCGGATTCTCATTTCCAATTATTGCTTGATTAAACTCACGCCCTATTATGTATTTCTCTACTAACGCTTCTTGTTTGTATGTATTTATTATATGATTTACTTGTTTTCTCAATTCTCCAAGAGTATTAACAACAGAATCATTATGAATACCGATGCTGGATCCCTCATGAGCTGGTTTAACTATTGCAGGAAAACCAACCGAAAAATCTAATGAGCCATCTATTGGTGTATCAAAAACTTGGAACGGTGCAGTTTGTACACCGTTATGTTCCATAACACGTTTGGCCATTATCTTATCCAATCCAAACATATGACCCATAGGTGTTGATCCCGTATACGGAATTCCCAAAAATTCATAAATTGCCGGTGCTTGAGATTCCCTATCTTCCCCTTGAAATCCTTCAACAATATTAAAAACAAGATTAGGATTAATAGATTTTAAATTCTCTACAAAATCATCATCAAATTCAACAAGAAATATTTGAAAACCAAGTTCTTTAATACTATTTGTAACTGCATTAATTGTGTCCTTGGAGTCAAATTCAGCGAATACTTCAGCGTTTTTGAGTTCATCGGTGGTCGGATGCATGTTGTAGCAAAATGCAACCTTAAATTCCGATCTTAGCATCGTGTACGTAAATATGGAAATATTATTTTTTATTATTTAATTGATATATTAGATGTCATAAGAGTATTTAAATGTAACTAAATCTATCACCGTCCTAGATATCTCTCCGCTAAAGTACACAATCTTTCCTTATTAGAGGAGAAACAGAAGATAAACATATTTGCAACGATTATTTGAAAGAAAACATAAAAAAAATAAATATTAAAAAATTATACTGGCTCAAATCCAAGATCAAACGACGGTTCTCGACCCTCAATTTCAACTTTAATAATTTTTTTCTTCAACGGCATTCCAACCTTAAAATTGGCAGGGTCAAATTCCCACTCTTTTGATGGACCCACGACATGTGCAGATACACGAGGACCTTCTTCAAGCTTAATAACCCCAAAGCAATATGGTTTGCCCATCCGATATCCTTGAGCACTGAAATAACGTGCGCCGACATGGATTAAAGAATAGGTTGCAAGAGTTCCTTTTCCACTGAATTCAATCCATTCTAGTTCCGTAGATTGACATTTATTGCATATTTTTTTAGGTGGAACGAAAACTTCACCACATTTTTTGCATTTACTGCCCATCAACTTATCTTTAGCCAGAAAATCAAAATAATTCCGTAACGTAATTTCTTTTTCTTCGCTCATCTTAATCATTCTCCTATTTTTCATATGTATGAATCACACAAGTAGCGCCTGATCCACCTAAATTATGCGTTAAAGCACACTCTACGTCAAACTTTACTTGCCGATTTCTTTCAGCACGACCTCTCATCTGTTTAAAGATTTCAACTGCTTGAGCAGCGCCAGTTGTGCCGACAGGATGACCTTTAGTCTTTAGACCTCCGCTTGTATTGATCGGTAATTTTCCGTCTCTTTTTGTTTCGCCCTCTCTTATTCCTACTACGGCCTTACCTTTTTCATAGAATCCGAGATCCTCCAATGCAACAACCTCTGCTATCGTAAAACAATCATGAACTTCTGCAATTTGGATATCTTTTGGTCCTAATCCACTCATTTGGAAGGCTGTTTCTGCAGCAGCTTTTGTAGCGCCGAAAGAAGTCAGTGATTTTCTATCAGCTAATTGTAAAGTTGCACTACCTTGCCCCGTTCCCGTAATCCAAATTGGCGTGTCTGTATATTTTTTAGCAACATCTTCTGATGCTAAAAACAATGCTGCTGCACCATCCGTTACCAAAGAACAATCAAAGAGTCGCAGTGGATAAGCAATATATGGATTGCTTGAAGAACGCAAGAAATCATAGGGTGTACCCCCCTTCCATTTTGGTGTAGGTTTTCCTCTTTTTTCTGCCTTCCTTAACTTATCCTCCATAACTTGCTCGATCGTCATCTGAACTTGAGCAAATGGATTCTGCGCTCCGTTTTCATAATTTTTAATTGCAACATTAAACAAATCCTCATCTTTTGTTCCATATTCGTGCATATGAGCAGTCGCAACCGCTGCATACAGTCCAGGAAATGTAGCCCCTGCTGGATATTCTAATCGAGTATCTGAGGCGGATGCTAACGCATCAGTTACGTCTACCGTTGGAACTTCTGTCATCGTCTCAATTCCTCCCACCAACACTAAATCAGTCATTCCAGATGCTATGCTAATTACGGCATGTCTCAAGGCAAGTCCGCTACTGGCACAAGCTGATTCAAAACGTGTAGCCGGCTTAGGATTCAGACCTGCAATCTGTGCCATTAAAGGAGCTAAATGAGATTCGTGATTGAATAAATCAGCGGTGAAATTACCTAAAAACAATTCCTCGACATCATTCATATCAAAATTCTGATCTACTGAATTCATAGCACTAATCAAAGCATCTTGCCATAAATCTCTGTTTTGTTTTATAGGCCACCATTGACCGAACTTACTCATACCCGCTCCAACTATTGCCACTTTTCGCGATAATTTTCCCATATAAATAACCATTAGTTTGTTATTTTAAATTTTATTGATATTATCAAAAAGTATTTCATCTGAAGTGATCTATATTAGATTTTTAAAAAAAATTGCCTTCTCATATCTATAAAGATAAGCATAATGAATGTAAAAAAGTAAAAATGCAAAAAAGTAAATAAGTAATATGAAAAAGATGAATAATTCGAATGCTAATCTCGAAAATCCATTTGGTTTATCAGCACCAAGATTTGAACAATATTTAGAATTTCCAGCACGACGATCGCCAATAGTATGCAAAAATGGGGTTGTAGCTACAAGCCAGCCGTTAGCAGCTCAAGCAGGACTTTCCATTCTACAAAAAGGGGGGAATGCTGCTGATGCAGCTGTCGCCACAGCTGCTGCACTAAATGTAGTTGAACCAATGTCTACGGGTGTCGGAGGAGATTGTTTTTGCCTATTTTTTAATGCAAAGAAGAAAAAAGTCTATGGAATTAACGGGAGTGGTCGTTGTCCAGCAGAATTGACAATCGAAAAGATTAGAGAAGATGGCATCATCAAAAACAAGTTACCCGCAAGCAGCCCACACGCGGTAACCGTTCCTGGAACTGTTGCTGGTTGGATCGATACAATTGAGAAATTTGGTACTATGCCAATTAATACTATATTAAAACCTGCTATAAGCCTAGCGCGTAATGGATTTCCCGTTAGTCCACTAATTGCCTTGGCATGGTCAATGGGTCAGGTAAAGTTATGGAGGACAGAACATGGAAAAGAACTACTTAAAAATGGGAAATCGCCGATGCCCGGGGAAATCTTCAGAAATCGCAGTTTAGCAAACGTTCTAACGGAGATATCAGAAAAAGGTGAAGTTGGGTTCTATCAAGGTTGGGTGGCTGATCGAATCATAGAAATACTTAAGGATAAAGGAGCAATGATGACACATGAAGATCTAAAAGGTCATACATCTAAGATTGTTAAACCAATAAGAACAAATTATCGTGGAATAGATGTATATGAAATCCCTCCAAATGGTCAAGGAATCACTGCACTTATTGCATTAAATATTTTAGAAGAATTCAACATTGCAGAATTGGATATATACTCTGCAGATTATTATCATATTTTAATTGAAGCATTACGACTCGCATTTTCAGATGCGAAATACTGGATTGCCGATCCAGAATTTCAGTACATCCCCATCCAACAATTAATATCTAAAGAATATTCAAAAGATAGAGCAAAGCTCGTTAATTTAAATAAGGCAACTCTTGATCATCAACATGGAGTTTTCGAGGATCATTCCGATACTGTATATCTTTCGGTCGTTGATGGCTTCGGGAACGCTTGCAGTTTTATTAACAGTAATTATGCTGCATTTGGCACGGGAATTGTACCAAAAAGCACAGGATTTGTATTACAAAATCGCGGTGCATGTTTTATATTGGATCCAGATCATCCAAACGCGTTAGAACCGAATAAACGACCTTATCATACAATAATTCCGGGAATGGCTACGAAAGATGGAGAATTATATGCTTCGTTTGGTGTAATGGGAGGCATTATGCAACCACAAGGTCACGTGCAAGTGTTAAGTAAAATGATAGACCATGGATATGAACCACAAACTGCACTTAATGCACCCAGGTTTTGCATTCATGGAGGGAATCCAAATGGTGCAGTTCACTTAGAAGAGGGTATTTCAGAAGATATCATCCATGAATTAAAGAAACGAGGACATCATATTATTCATACAATAAAATTACAGCGACATATATTTGGAAATGGACAAATTATTAGAAGAAACGAAAAAAATGGTGTATTATGGGCTGGGTCAGAACCTCGTTGTGATGGCTGTGCTTATGGGTTTTAAGCTCTTTTTGGCTTCAGTTTATCCATATATTCTCTGGGAACGATATCAACCAACCAAACCCCATTGTCACTTAAAAAAAACTTGTATCCGTTCTCTGCCATCTTTTGTGCAAAAATTCTGTAAACGACGGGTTGTCCTCTCCGTTTGCCGACGTTCATCGCTGTAGGAA
>WJKO01000352.1 GCA_014729055.1 Promethearchaeota archaeon
ACGATCTTATTAAGAAGATAAAAGATGCAGGTTGGTATGATTTATTTAAGGAACATATTGAAGATAGTATGTTGCAATCTATATCTAATACGATATATCCTGGTTTGAGTGATAAAGTACTCTTTAAGTTTTCATCAACTCCGCTCAGTATTGAGAAAGCGGTTGGCAGTTCAGAAGGAGGAATTACTGGATGGTCTTATGAAACAGAAGTGCCGGTTATCAATGACCTAAAGAAGATAGCAAAATCCGTGAAGACCCCCATTCCTTCAGTCTTGCAAGCAGGACAATGGGCATATAGTCCAGCTGGTATTCCCACAGCAATACTAACCGGTTGGTATGCCGCCCAACATATAATAAAAAATAAAAGGTTTTAGACAATAGATTACATAAAATAAAAAAAAAAGTGCCATTCAATTATAGTTTTAATTAGAGTTCAAGTTCATTTTCCCAAATTCCATGGATATTACAATAGATAACTGCCATTAATTTCTTAATATTATCCACTGACGTCAATGTAAAACAGGCTACGGGTTGTGCGAGTGATGCCGTAGGTTCGGATGACCCGACTTCTAGTGTCCGTCCATTATTATCGACAGTATATAATTTCATCCAACCGATAAAATGGTCTTTGGTTGAAGGATGCATAATATCTTTACCACAAGATACGGTAACTTTAGTTCCATCAATTGCAATATGTGGTACGTGTTTTTCTTGTGTTTCTTCCGCTTTTTCATGTAAAATATCTTTTATCATATTTATCATCTTTTTTATTTTTCTCTCGTAAGAATAGATAACAGTAAATTATCATTTTTGAAAACGATTTTTCTAACTTATATAAATTATTGTTATAGTTGATAAACAATAAAGGCGGTTTAAAACGGCGGTTTAAACAATAGAGAATAAGTGAAAAAATAAGATAGATGTATTGATCAATATCTTCCTTCAGCTTCTGCAAGCCTCACCGAACATTTTTCACCACATCCGTTCGTTAAATCGGGATCGTGGTCGTCCATTTCAAAATCGATGGGTAACACGAATGGTTTCAAATAATCTGTCACTATATCCATTTTAACGTCATTAATATAATCTTTATTGCGGAAATGATAATTGATTACGTTGTCCAGCTTTTTGAGACTAGAGCTTGCCATATATAGCATTATATTCTTTTCGCCGCTTAATTTCATAGCGTTTATGATAAAAGGGCAATATTTTGCCATGTGAAAAATCTCTTCCGGCTTTCTGGTGGCAATTTCTACTTTAATTAAGTTAATGTTTGCCACTCTAAAATCTATCCCAAATTGGGCCGAGAGAACCCCTTTATCCTCGAGTTTGTGAATTCGAGAACCCACTGCGGGCTGTGACCGACCAATCTTTTTTGCTATTTCGCTGTGTGTTATATTTGGGTTTTTCTGTAAGATCATAATTATTGATTTATCCAAATCATCGAGATCAAATTTCTCACTAAGACTCATAAGGATATTTCTTTTTAGAAAGAATAAAACTTTTTTCGTTTGAAAATCATTTATTTAAACTTAATTCTCATTGTTTTAATCTCAAATGGTTTTAGAGTAATTTTTATCTTGTTTTTATCGAAAGAAATGCTTGATGTTGCCCGTTCTAATAGATCGACTTCCTCTACTACCGATATTAGCGAATTGGTCTCAATTTTTAGGATCGTTTCCTTTGAAATATTTGAATAATTGACTAAACGAATAACTACATTCTTACAATGCCATCTCCACTTATCGTGGGAATCTAATTGATCGAATTCGTCTCCAGTCCATTCTGAGGGTTTAATTGCAGTAATTATAATGTCTTTTTCATTATTCGGTAATCTTATGCCATTCATATAGGGTTCTATTATATCCTCGTTAGATTTGATGGATGTTGCTCTGATTTTCATATAATTGCTTACAAGAACAATCGGAGCGAAATTAAACTCATATCCTGTAATCCATGGCCTACTTTCCATAGTATTTGCTTTGTGTAACATAAGCGCAAAATCAAAAATTAACGGAATCATATCAGTATGCGTAGGTCTCTCATTTTCTGGAATAAGAAGAGTAGCAACGTCTTTACCATTGGGCTTCGGATATTTCGGCGTTCTAACAATAGTTAAATAGACTCCTTTCATATCTGCATTAAAGCCATATCTATTATTATTCAAGATAGAACATCCCGCATCTTCATCGGAAATATCTATCCATTTATGCATATTCATCTCCCATTTGGCTTTCTCAAATGATGTTTTCATATTCCTTTTTCTGTTTATCCAACCAAATGGAATCTCGCAAGCCACATCTTCCGATGATAGCGCAAGAGGAATAAAAAACTTTACTAATCGTTCTGCATTATGTAGATTGGTGCTAACTCTAAATCTTAACATGGATTCTTCGGGATAAATGAACCATTGAATTTTCAGGATAGAATCTTCAAAAAAATAAACCGAGGAGATGTATGGTAGCCCCGCTTTAGTAAATTTTAATTCTGATTTATTGGCAGTGTTAAGAGGTATTTCTTTACTTCTATAATTGGGATCAATATTCCAAGCATCGTATCTTTCAGGTTTATCGATATATACCCGAAATCCAGACTTTATCTCCTTATCATCTTTGGATATGAAATTTTTTTCAATCGATTTTAGTATAAGCGATTTTAAAGATCCATTTCGTTCATCAAATAAAACCTGAATTTGCGAATTTTCTAATCTAATCGTATTTGAAGTATTTTCATATTCAATTTTTTCTGAGATTTCAACCTTATAAGGATTTAACATACTCAAGGAAAATGTATGTAAACTAAAAGGTGCTAAATCATTAATCCAATATAATTCTTGATTTATAAAAAGATTTAAATCTGTAATCCATGTAAAGGGATTATAGATGAAAAGTTGTTGATCTTCTTTTAATTCTAGTAGATTTTTACCCGTAACATTATCATATTTCTGTTCTTCAACACATATAGCATTTTGATTAATTTCCACGAGACTGAGTTGAGAGCCACCTTGAGATGGAATGGAATGGATGAACATTTCTTTTGCAGAATTTACTGCCTTTTTTTGCTCTTCTATCGCCAGCAGATAAACATCAGCAAGAGAAGAGCCAGGTAATATGTCATGGAACTGGTTAAATAAACAGAGTCGCCACATCTCAAAGGTTTCTGCTTTGCCGTACAGTTCTGGCATTTTAGACCTAATTGCTGACAGAGTTACGAACATTTCTGCAAATCGAACCCATAATTCAGCCCGTCGATTAAAATGTTTAACCCGAACGTTGGTAGTTTTGACTCCTCTGTGGTATTCTAAATAAAGTTCATCATTCCATACAAGGAGACGATCACCTACTTCTTTCCTGATTTTATCCATAAATTCGTCTTGTGTTATATGATTCCCTCTATATCTGTTCTGCAGTAAATTTGCTATCAAGATTTCAGGTTCAATTGGTCCCTTACCTCCATCACCAATGCCATAAAAAATTCCTATATCCTTAAGATAATCGTTTTTCTTATTCGAGATATATTTCTTAATCGCTTCCATTTCCATGTGAGAATCAACTATCATACTTGCACATCTTTTCTTTGGAAATCTTGATATTCTTCTGAATTGTTGTAACATCTTGAGTGCTTTAAATTTGTGTTTAAATTGATAAACAAAAATATCAGTGCCGTCGATTCCTCTCCAATTGAAAAAAGAAAATGGGAATTCATTGGTATCATTCCAGAGAATCTTCGCCGTCCACATAAACTCTGCTCCACTCTTAATTAGAATCTGTGGTAAAGACCACGGGAATCCAAAACAATCGTTTAATGATGATATTTTTGATATTTTCCCAAATTCCCGTAAATAAAATAACTGGCCGTATAAGCGATGACGGACTAGCGATTCTCCAGTAGGCATATCCAAAGAGGGCTCAAGCCACATCCCCCCAGTAGCATTTATCCTCTCTGCTTTAACCTTTTGCTTTACTTTCTTCCATAAATTCCGGTCATATTTTTTAATCCACTGATAATATTGTGGAGACGTTTGTGCAAAGACGAAGAAAGGATATAAATCGCAATGTTCTACTGCTTTTGCGAATGTAATATGAGCTTTTATTTTAGAATCAATCACGGTCCAACGATAAGCCGCATCTAAATGTGAAAACCCACAAAACCAGAGGGAAAGATCATCAATATTTTCATCTTTCATTAATCTTGGCTTCACATAATGATGAATAATTCTTGATATGACTCGAGATCTGAATGCCCACCTAAATATCTTCCGATTGATCGGATGATATAAAAAGGGTTCATACAAAAGCTCAGCACCAAATGCTGATTTAACATATTCCTGTCCTTTTTGCTTTATCGGCTTTTTTTTGTATTTCCAAGGTAATGTAATCCGCATTAGGCATCAGTTTGTGTTTCATCTGTTTTCTTTTGGAAATCTTTGGAAAATAATGAATACATAACCTTTTCAAGAATATCACGCCGATTTTGGAAGTATAAAGAACAAGAAAATAAATCTTCGATTATTAGCTGTGTTATTCTCGATTCCCATTTGTGTTGTTTGAGTCTTCTTAAATTATCATCAGATTCTTCAAGGACTTGCTCTGGGCAAAATAATCTATACTCTAATCCATTTTTTATGAAATTTACGAATTCTTTGTTTTTCAACCGCATCTTTGAAACTTTTCTATAGGCTTTGGTATACAATTTCTTAGAGTTGAGATCAAATAATTTCTGATATGGATATATTTGACAATATACAGGTCTTTGTGAATAAATGGTACATTTATTATTCTGAGAATTAAAAAAAACGCATTGCTGTTCTTCATCTATATCAATTTTCTTTAAACTAGGATTTATAACCAGAAAATCGTTATATACCTCTTCACCGTAATTTTCTATCATGTGATCATCAAAGTTACGTTTCGTAATGAAGTAGAATAAGTTTTTTGGGTGTCCTCGATTGTGATCAAGTGCCCTTAAATATATCTCCTTATTGCTTTTCAACCAAAATGCACAATCACCTAACGTTATTGGTATTCTAAATTTAACGTGATCACAACATTTACCACAGTTATTGCATCTAAAATATACCTCATTAGGAATCTTAACTTTTAGATTAACCTTTTTTACGTGATGATCTATCATTTTGCCGATCATCTTAATTAGAGAATATCTATCATCTGGTACTCCTGACTTCTTTAAATAGACTTCTTTAAATTTCTCGTATTTAGCATCATCTTTTTCTTGAGATTTCTTCTTTTGGTGTTTCTTTTTTTGTTCTCTTGTTAGCTTCATAAATTTCTCTTATGAAACATAGAAGTCTGACGAAATAAAAAACTTATGGAATACCTAGATGACTGATTCAATGGAGGAAAATCGAGAGTATTTTCTTTTCCAAATTCAATTTTTTCAATAAACTCCAATTCCCTAAAAGAAATGGAAAGATCTCAGCATTAAAACTTCCCAATGCTAACATTTTGCCCAATTTTTGAACAACAAATTCTTTTATCTTCCTTGTAATATGGAGAAGGATTTTCAACAAGTTTTCGGGCTGCACAACGTTTGGATTTACGTTAATAATAGTCCATCCCATTTCATTATTATAATCTATTTTCTGTATTTCGGGATCATCTTGAAACTGATCAAGGCTCTTAACGTTTTCCAGTATTTGTTGAATTTTTTCTATGACTTCATCGTAACGGCGTCCAAAGAAATTTAGTTGCAAAATATTAATAT
>WJKO01000353.1 GCA_014729055.1 Promethearchaeota archaeon
CGTTGCAACAGCATCGGAGTGAGCTTTAACAAACAACTAAACTTTCAAGTGCACCAAACCAGACAAAAAGAAAGGCTGTTGCAATCGGGTGGAGCAAATGGTTAGCCGAGCCGATTACAATTGCGAGTACTTTTGGGTAATGCTAATTTATCTTTTTGCTTATCTTTATTAATCATCTTTTTCTGTTCTATAAATCATAATGTCTTTAGGTTGAAACGTTTCACAAAACTCTTGAGCGCCATATTTCATAAGTATTGCAACAACCCCAATAGCCAAAATAGGTAAGCCAATGCTAAACTTTGCACAGGTAGCGGCTACTGCAGATGCAAAATATCCTTTATTAAAAACTTCAGGAACCTGATTTTTCCAAAGATTATAAATTTGACTATCGGGATCACAAATTGTGCGCCACCCAGTTCTTTTAATAGTATCAATTACCTTTTTTCCAAATGTTATATTTGATTGTGGAATGGGGGATACAAGTAGTTTCTGGTCATGTGGTGGAAGTAAATTCATTGAGTAGCCTTTGATATTTTCAATAAGTTTCAAAGAATCTTGAGGAATACTAGCACCTACAAGGCCATAGATTTCTTCATCCGATTTTGATTGTAACATCTTGACAGCTTTTTTGTGCAGTTCATCTTGGTTAATTATAGACGTGGATGTTGTAGCAGATAATTGCCCTAGAATACTTTCAACTTCAATTCTTTCTAGAATTCTTTTCTGAAGTTGATTTCTTCGAATGTCGGATTTGATACTATTTATTGATTGTATCGCTTCCCTAATATATTTCTTTGCGGATTCAATATCTCGCTTCCGTAGGCAACAAATTCCTAATAACATTGTTGCTTCCAAATGTGTGCGAGTATTATGATTCGCACGCAGTCGAACTGCTTCAAAACCCTGCTCCGCAGCATTTACTTGATTATCCTCAAGTAATGCTTGATAATACCAATTTTTCGCTTGCAGGATTCGATAGTGACTCCTATCATTTACGAATAGAAATTGTATTTCTTTAATAATTCGTTCAGCCTCACGGATTTGACCATACTTGGCAGCCCGACGGAGTTTTGGTTCAAATTCACGTAATTTAATTAAGGTACTCTCGGGAAGTTTTCGATTCATAAAGATTCTTTAAAGTTTAGTAAATTTATTTATTCATTTTTGGCATTAAGATAGACCAGCCAGTTACCCGACTGCCCTCTCACAGATCCCTGCGTCCGGTTTTCCCGCACAAGGCTCCTCAGTACAGCTCGCTTCGTACAAAACTAAAGTCGGTTACCAGTATCCGATTATTCCAGGTCGCAGGATGCCATAATACTTCAACATCTCGTCAAACCCTCTCCAGTTACAGCTCTTTCTCTGACTCCGGCGATTCAGTCATTTCCTGATCTGTCTCAGAAATGACTTGTTCTCTATGCAATGTTCCAGCATGCGTAGCATCCACTCGTGATCGATACAGCCCTATCTTCAGCGCAAGTCTGTGACCGATCTTACCGTCTCAGAGTACTATGGGATGATCTGACTTCCTACCGCCCTTCAGTCACTCTTCTTTTGGTTGATGTGCCTTACCTCTTTAACGGAGGCGGTAGGGTCTCCCGTGTTCCTGGTGCTTCTCTCCTCACATGCCACGCTCTATAACCCCGGCAGTCCTTCAGAAATCTCGCCTTTTCGATTTCTTTGTGCCGGCTTCCGACACATTAACATCGTCGCCAACTGCTCTGTTGCTCTCACAGGGCTGGATCGCTTGAGGGAGGTACATCTCCCTTCCGGCCTGTGATGTTCCCTGTGTACGCTTCGGGTGGGTCGTTCGTCCGTCAGTTGGCGGTCTGTCCTTCCCAATCACGCAACACTCGATACGGGCAGCTGGCCAGGCTTTGCCTGATAAAGACTTGCACTTTATAAGAAGCACCAAGCTTCGCTCGGCGCACTAACGTAATTTTCACCGGTCGAACCAACAGTTTCTCCAAAGAAAACAGTTAATTTTACCAGACTTCAAGATTAGAAAAAATAGAGCGTGGTTTGATCCGGGTGCAAAATTTTGTTATGCAAGCTATTGATTTTGTTAGGATTCTAAATCCACGCAGGCCCAAAATCAGTAACTTTTGCCTTCAAGTAATCTGTAGAAATCTTACTAAAATTAAATCTATCAACTGGGAAAAAGAAACTATAGCCATTGTTAACGGCTTCTCTATATGATTTTTCGCTTAGCAAACCTTTGTGAACTAATCTGGTATAATAATTTGTATCTGGAAAAAGTGTACAAAAATGCCAATTAATCCAATCTACATAAGGTGCTAGCCTTTTAATTAACGTATAATCATTATTAAATTCTTCAATTTCCTGTCCTGGATAACCATAAACCATGTATATATCAATTTTCATCCCCTTTCTTTTTATCTCTTGGCATAAATTTAGTATGGTATCAAAACCCATTATTGACCAATCAATTTTCTTGTTATAACGTTGGCTGAAGGTTTCAATAGCTATTGTAACGATATTAATTCCTGATTTTTGTATCAGGTTGAGCTTATCATTATCAATAGATATTCCATCAGGGGTTTTTATAAAAAATGATTTTAGAAAAAAAGCATTTGGATTATTAATTAAAAAATTTCTATCACCTGTCTTTTCTCTATAATTTGAGACTTTTTGTAAAAACTCCCAATCATCCTTTACAATTCCGAATGTATCCGATTGATTATAAAAAATTTGGACATTCAAATCTTTTCTTGACTGGTAAAAATAATCCCATAATTTCTGTGCACCGATATGTCGCACTTTTTTCCCATCTCTATTTGTAGCTGTACAATAATCACAGTTAATTGGACATCCACGAGAGGGATATAGTGCTATTGAAGGTACATTTTCACCAATAGTCGGGTCAACATATACAGGGCATTTCCTTGAATTTTTTTCGATATAGCGGACAGAACCGTCAAGCCGAAAAAGAATATCTTTAATTGCCCAGTTATATTTTAAAGTTTTTATCAGACTTTGGTTATGTGTTTTAATAATTTTATTTGTGGTGGTTTTAAAACATAAGCCTTTTATCTTTTCAATTTCATTAGAACCATTATCAAGTGCTTTTAATAAATTAATTATTGTTTCTTCACCTTCACCTATAACAATATAATCTGCTTTTGAATCATCAAGATGCCATTCTGGTTTTGCACTCGCGTGTATACCACCTATGATTATTATACATTCTGGAAGTTTGTATCTTATTGTATTAACCAATTCATCAACAAGGTACTGCTCAGTTGTAAACATTGATGTTATTAGTATATAACGAGATCCTATCTCAGCAATTTTCTCGACAATTATATCAGAGGATAGCCCATAAGCCAAACTATTTTTATTTACTAAATCATAATTATCAAAGCCATCTGCCGCAGCATCAATAAAATATGTTTCGAAACCAGCACTATCTAATATACCTAAAATAACACTTGCAGGGAGGCAAAAATTTGTTCGCATCTTTTGAAACGGGGTACCATTCTCATTTATTGGTACACACCTCCGTGGCGAGATAAATATAACTGAATTTTTTTTCATATAATATCTTACAATTATTAATTACATAATTGATACAAATTCTTCTACCCGTTTTGTGGTTGGTTCATCAAGATTCTTGATTAAACCAGTTTCCAAAATTCTACCATTTTCAATAAAAGAGTATCTATTTGCAATATGACGAGCAAAGCCCAATAGGTGTGTTACTATTATGACTCCACATCCTTCAGAACAGATTCTTGATAAACATTGTGAAAGATTTTTTATTTGTTCTACATCTAGTGCGGATGTTACCTCATCAAGTAAAAGGTACTTAGGTCTTAAGGAAATAGCCCTAACAATTGCAGCCCTTTGCCTTTGACCGACAGAAACTTTATATGGGTATCTCTGAACACAATCACATAAATTAAAAAATCTGATAAGCTCTTCAGCATAATCCATATCTAAATCATTTTGATTCACAGGCATTTTTATATTATCATAAAGCGTCAAATGTGGCCATAGAAATAATTGTTGAAACACTACTGTAACTTTTGGCCACAATATTTCATAATCCTTATTTAATGATGTCGGAAATGCATATTGGTGATTATCGATGATTACTTTGCCATTTGATGGAGGATCTATTAAGGAAAGTGCGCGTAAAACGGTTGTTTTTCCTGCCCCACTGGGTCCAATAAGTGCATTAATTTCGCCCGGATTCAAATTAATATCTATACTATCCAAGGCTATTTGTTCTGCAAATTTTTTTATGATGTTGTTTCCGGCAAGCATATTTTTCCTTTTTATTGATCCGAAGTTAAAACCTTATATTTTTTATTCAGCCAAAATGCAAACAAGTTAAGTGGTAAACATAATGCTATAAACAAAAATGCCAATGCAGTATATATTTGAATTGGACGATATACTATTGCATTAACTCTTTGAGCAACTCTAAATATCTCTTCAACAGAAATTAGGCTAGCAAAAAGAGTGGATTGTAACATTGTAACTTGGAGTATTAAAATACCTGGTAGTATTTGCCTAATAATAAGGGGTAAAATAATTCTTCGAATTGTGATGCTTTTTTTTAATCCGCAGACTTTTGCTGCTGTAATATATTGTTTAGGAAAATCAATAATTGATGAACGTACAATTGATGATACGCCAAAAATATTAATAATTGATAAGGCTACAACAGCGGTATAAAATGGATTAATAACAACTTGGAGAGCAGCTTGTAATGGGTAATGTAACCAAAATAAAAATACTAAAGCTGGAATTGAAGTGATAATCGATCCTATAATTGTAGTTATACGTCCTACAGATTTTGATAAACGTGCCGCAAATATACCAAGTATTGAGCCAATAATTAATCCAATTACCCAAATGGATAAAGCCAATTTAAAGCTAACAAATAAACCATTGAGAAAGGCTTGTCGATATTGAACTAAAATTTCAAATATATTCATAAATTATCTTTCAGCAGATCTGTATGGATAATCGACACGGTAAAAACTTAAATCTTTTGGAGCATATTTTTCTATTGTGCGATCAACAAAACCAGAATTTATCAATTCTTCGATAGCTATATCTAACATCCTTTTCAGTTCATATTCACCTTCTTTAATCATAAAAACTGTTGGGAAGATTCTAATTGGTCTACCAGGATCTATATTTTTTACAGAACCAGGATTCGCTGCAAGATATTCATTAGCTGTAAATGGTTGTACAAATGTTAAATCTGCTTTCCCTGAAGCAACTTCAAGTAACAGTTGTGTACCTTCAGATAGCTGCGGTAATGAAACAAGTTCTGCATCTGGGAAATCAGTTCTTGCGATAAGATCTGCCATCTCACCATCTATTATTGCAATTTTTAAATTTTTAGGATCCATATTATGTAAGCTCTTTAATCCTTCGCTAAAGCGATTATCATTCGCCCTAACATAAACACCCACACCGTTATAGTAAATTGGGATAGTAAAATCAGCACCTCTTGCACGAGCAGCATTTGCCCACACACCAGAACCAATAATATCATATCTATTGTTTTTGAGTCCTTCAATCATTGTACCCCATGGTACTTCTTCAGTCCAATCAACCTTCAGATCAAGATTTTTCGCAGCCTCTTCAATTACGTCAATAAAAATGCCACTAATTTCACCACTGTTGGGATCTTTTACACTTGCAGGTGGATAAATAGCATATGCAGAACGAATTTTACCCTCTTGTAATATCTGCTCTTTTTTGCTTATGCCATAGGTACTACTGTTTTGTGTTTTTTGACATGATAACATGATAGTTATCATGATTATACTAATCCCCCAATAGAACAAATTAAAGTTTTTAGAATAGAATTTAAAATTTACTAATTTGAGTTTTTCAATATTCATTTTATTACCTTCAAAATTTGATTAAGATTCGTGCTTAATACGTTCTAATTCAGTCTTATAATATGATGCCATTTCAAA
>WJKO01000354.1 GCA_014729055.1 Promethearchaeota archaeon
ACTTTCTGCTTCAATAATTGATAGAGCTGTCTACTTCTTTGTGCTAGTATTAGCTTATATCATCATCAAATTATTCAATGTTAAAAAAACGAAGAACTACTAAAATTAGAACAGCGATAATTCCCGCAGCAGGTTTCGGCACAAGAATGCTAC
This sequence comes from Promethearchaeota archaeon, assembly GCA_014729055.1. GTDB lineage: Archaea > Asgardarchaeota > Lokiarchaeia > Sigyniarchaeales > Promethearchaeaceae > WJKO01. The sequence goes on from WJKO01000354.1 coordinate 154, forward strand.
CTGCAACGAAAGCAATTCCCAAAGAAATGTTACCCATAGGAAACAAGCCGGCTATCCAATATATAGTTGAAGAATTAGTAAATGCAGGTATAGATAATGTTATTATCGTAACTGGTTATCACAAAAGATCCATAGAAGACCATTTCGATTATTCTTATGAATTGAGAGACTGGCTAAAAAGGACCAGAAAGAAAAAAGAACTTAATGAAATCGATAGGATTGCTACTATGGCAAATTTTACTTTTGTAAGACAGAAAGAAGGATACGGAAATGCTATCCCGCTAATATCTGCACAACATTTACTGGAAAACGAACCATTTGTTTTGTTATGGGGAGATATTCTCTCGGATCAAAGACGAACAAGGAAGGCAATAGAAACATACAACAAGTACAAAACCCCTGTCTTATGTGCAACTCCCAAATCAGATAAAGAAGATCTCAAAAAATACGGCTATATTGCGGGAGATCTAAAAGAAAAGAATATTTATAAAGTAAAGGATCTACTTGAGAAACCAGGCAATTCTAAGGGACATTTAGGACTAGCTGTAATGAACGGTTATTTACTGACACCAGATATCTTTAATTACACTTCCGATTTAAAACCCAACCGAAACGGCGAAATATGTATAATTGATGCAATTTCTATCATGGCAAAAAAACAGGATGTATACGCGATAAATATTCAGGAAATAGAACAATACGACATTGGAACTATCGAGTCTTATTACGAAACATTTTTTAAGCTTTCCAAAAATGAATTTAAGGTCAAAAAAGGTAAATAGGTCCTCTTTTGCATTAATAATTGTCTTATTATTATTTTTGTTCCAATCGTATTACTTTGTATTTACGACTGGAGCAGGAGTTGCTCCAGATGAGAATTATCATCTGAGTGTCAGCACAATTCATAACAAAAATCCATACCCTTTCGTTTACAATACTGATGAAAGTTACATATATGGTGATTTAGAAAACACTCCATTTCTATATCACAGTATTAATGGAGGCCTAATTAATTTAAATTTCTATAAACTACCATTAATAATATACCTGCGTTTGTTTAGTCCTATTATCGGATTATTTAGCCTTCTTACTCTATACAAAATCACAAAACTGGTCATTCAAGATGGATTGCTATCTGTAATTCCAGGAATACTACTAACTCACACACTCATGTTTACAATGATATCAGGAGTAGTAAGTTACGATAACTTGACCATACTCTTTTCGCTCCAGAGTATTTACTTTCTACTAAAGTTTATGGAAAAGTATAATCTTAAATACTTTCTTTTATTGATCATCTTTGTTTGTTTGGGAAGTTTAACCAAAGCAAGCTTCTTACCATTAGCTGTACTCATTTCTCTAGTTTTTTTAGTTTATACTATATACACAAAAAAGTATAAAGATTTACCCAAGTTTAGATTTGAATTTAATAAAAAATTTAACATTATATTGTTTATAATAGCATCCCTTACTCTTATTAGCCTCGTTTATTTATACATAGGAAATTTTTTAAAGTTTGGTAATTACCTACCGACATGCGACCAAGTTCTTTCCCATGACATTTGTTACAATAGAAATGGAGTCTATAATAGAGATTACAACTTGATAAATAATAGGCCCCCAGAATTTACACCTCAACCAATTTATACCTCTTTTAAGGAGTGGACAGTTTTATATACTAAAAGTTTATTTGGACTTTTGACACATAAGATGATGTTCTTTTTCAAGTATTCGCTAGCTCCATTCATAGTAGTTAGCTGTCTTTCCTTTATCGGTATGTTGAAATCTAAGCTTAGTTACAATAAATACTTGATAAGCACTCTATTTATTTTTACGGGTTATGTATTTATTGCTTTTATATATAATTATCTTGACTATGTAGAAAAAGGAAAATGGATTGCGACTCAAGGGAGATATATTCTACCTGTTCTGCCGCTTCTCTATGTATTGATAGTATATTATCTAAAGCAGATCAATTTGAGTAGGAAATATCAAACAGCGTTAGTGTTTATTTTAACATTAAGCTGCTTCCTACTCAGCTTTCTTTACTACATCTCTGAGAAACCAAGTATAGTAGATTTGGACTGGGATATGGTTTCGGATCAAAATCATCCTTACTCGAATTTTATGGATTAGTTATTAATACTTATAATGCCTTCTCTAAAGATTAGTCAGAAGATAAGGAAAAAGCGGGGCCTTTAGTCAAATCTTTATTTAGATTTGGATTGTAATATGGATCATTTTTGATATATTTGCCCCATCTTTTTTGCATATATACATCTTCATTAGGCGTCACCTTTGGATCTCTAGATTTAGACTCATAGTGAATTAATTCAACAAAAGGGATATATACATTTCGATAATCCTTTTCATATAATTCCAAACATAATTCCACATCATTGTATGAATGAGGCAGACTTGTATTGAACCCTCCTATCTCATCAAATTTCTTTTTTTCGACCATCAGACAGGCACCTGTCACTGCCATATAGTTCTTTATTGCATGTAAGTGATTGAAGTAAAATTGATTTGCTTCCGGCATCTTGTAGTAAGCGTGATTTGCAACTCCACCTACTCCTAGTATAATCCCCGCGTGCTGAACAGTTCTATCCGGATAAAGTAACTTGCATCCTACAGCCCCGATATCTTTTTGCTCTGCCCAAGCAACAAGCTTTTCAAGCCAACCTTCAGTAATAACTTTTGTGTCGTTATTCAAAAATAATAGAAAATCAGCATTTGACTTTGAAGCTGCGAAATTATTTATCGCTGAAAAATTAAATTCTTCTTTATATTTTAGAACCTTAAACTTTGGATTGTTTTTGAGGCTATCTAAATAATCTAACGTCTCTTCTGCTCGCGAATTATTGTCAATTATGATTATTTGATAGTCTATCCACCTTGTTTTTTCTAAAATTGAATTAATACATCGCTTTAAATATTTTAAGTTGTCTTTCGTTGGTATAATTATCTCAATTATGGCATTTTTTTTCCGTGATTCCATTTCTATCACAAATGGATAAAAATCATTAGCTATTTTACCTTTTAGCCCTCTTCTTTCGCTTGCACCAGAAATAGCCCTTTTTGCAGCATCAATTGCATATGACTTACCTTTGATATTATCTGCTGTTGAGCCTTCGACTTTTCTCCAGGAATACAAGACCCAAGGTATATGATGAATTTTATCCGTTAACTCCATGACACGCAGACACAGGTCATAATCCTGACTGCCTTCATAACCTGTCCGCATTTTACCTGCTTTTTCAAAAATCGTCCGTGAGTAAACAGCATGCGTTGGATACATCATTGACCACATAAGCTCCGGCGAAAAGTTCGGCTTAAACCAAGGTTCGATTCTTTGGCCAAATTTATCCAG
>WJKO01000355.1 GCA_014729055.1 Promethearchaeota archaeon
CAACTCAATAATCTTGAAGGAATGGCAAATCAATTAGGAAACTTGGGGTTAGTATATGGAAAAACCGGAGAAACCAGTCAGGCGTTAATGTATTTCAATGAGGCATACGAAATTTATAAAAAAATAAATAATGCGCTAGGCATAGCAAGTGAATTGGGAAATATAGGAATAATATACATGAAAGAAGGAGAGATGAATAAGGCGTTGGAATATTGCGAACAAGCATATAATATTGATACAAAAATCAATAATGTGAGGGGTATGATTGCTGATCTCTCAAATATAGCGTATATATATAAAGAAAAAGGAGATCTAAAAGCTACAATTGAGTATTATAAGAAAATATACGAATTACATAAACAACTCGATAATGTGCAAAGAATGGTCGAAGTTCTCGAAACAATAATTAAAACATATCGAATTATAGGGAATCTAAAAAAGCAACTCGAATATTCACAGTATAAATTCGAGATTCATGAAAAAGCGAACAATCTACAAGGAAAGGCGGAAACCCTCATGAATATGGGGTTAATACAATTGGACTCAGGGCATCCGAAAACCGCACTCGAACACCTACAAGAAGCATATGATATTTATAAACAACTTAAGGATCTTGAAGGAATGGCCAACCAACTCGGAAATATGGGCTTGATATATACCAGAATGAATGAATATGATAAAGCGCTAGAACAATTTAAAAGATCATACGAATTTCATGAACAAGTCAACAATCTGAAAGGTATGGGTGCCGTTCTTGGTAATATAGGAGCATTATACTTGGATATAAGACAACCGAATAAAGCACTTGAGCACTTAGAACGGGCTTATGCAATTCATCAAAAAACCAATAATCTTCAAGGTATGGCTAATGCTTTAGGCAATATGGGTTTCATACATAAACAGATGGAGAAACGGGAAAAGTCCCTTGAATACTTCAAGAAATCGTACGAGATAAATAAAAAGCTCAATAATATAAAAGGTATGAGCACTATTCTTAGATCTATGGGGCTCTTATATATGAAACAAGAGCGTTGGGATGAAGCGGAAGAAAAATACAATGAAGCCATTGAACTAAATCCTAAAGACGCTAGCGCCAGATATAATCTTGCATGTATTTTTTCATTAAAACAAGAAAAATCGCTGATGCTACAAAATTTGGAGAGGGCGATTGTATTAGATAATAAATATAAAAAAATGGCTAAGGAAGATGAAGACTTCAGACATTTCTGGACAGATGGAGAGTTTATTTCGTTAACAGATACTGGAGAATAGAATAATCCTTAGTAGTTATTTTAATTTGCCTTGTTGTTTAACTTTGTTTATCTCTGCTTCTAATTCCTCTTCGCTCGCGAGGTAGTAGTGCTTAATTGGTTTCAAATCCTCATTCAATTCATATATAAGAGGAATTCCCGTAGGTATATCTAAATGCGAAATTTCATCCTCAGGAACATTATCCAAGTATTTAATCAACGCCCGTAAGGAGTTTCCATGTGCAGAAATAAGGATTTTGCGACCATTTTTAATTTGGGGGACAATCTCATCATGCCAATATGGTAATACACGCGCAACAGTATCTTTTAAACACTCGGTTGTTGGAATTAGATTATCATCTAGATCCTTGTATAATTCATAATTTGGGTTATCTGGATTCCCGGGATAACGTTTGTCATCTTTATCCAACGCAGGCGGAGGTGTAGAATAATCACGTCGCCACTTGAATACTTGTTTTTCTCCATGTTTTTTTGCAGTTTCTGCTTTATTTAATCCTTGTAGTGCACCATAATGTCGTTCATTTAAGCGCCAAGATTGTCTTATTTCTATATCTTTTAGATCCATTTCGTCTAAGACAATATCTAACGTATGTGTCGCACGCACTAATACTGACGTATATGCTAAATCAAATGTGTATCCTTCTTCTTTTAATCTCTTTGCGGCTTCTTTAGCTTCTTCAATTCCATGTTGCGAAAGATCAACATCAGTCCATCCAGTAAAAAAGTTTTTTTTGTTCCAAATACTTTCTCCGTGCCTAAGAAATACAATTTTATACATTTTTATACATCTCTCAAAAGAATGAAGTAATCGATATTTTAAAAAATAATCCTTTCATAATATCACTAAATGAGAATCAAGAGAAAATACATCATTCTAATCATTTCCTTGTTTTTTATCAACTTTTTGATACTGTCATTGAATATTGCTAGTTGTAGTACTCAAACAGATGCACAAGATGATATACGAGGGCTGAAATTAGAAGAAGATTATGAAATTTTAGAAAACACCGATAGCTTTGGATTTATAGATATCGTCAATATTATCTGGATGAATGATTCGGTGTCATATAACATCTCGATAGAGTTTAAGAATGACGTAAACACAACCAAAATTCTGAATAATGACGTTTTCGGTTGGATCTCGTTTTATAATATTACTCCGAGCCAGTACGTAGTCGCAAATAACACTTTAAAAATATTAATTAGTAAATCGTCGGAAGGTGCATTTCTCAATGAAACTGCGATAATCTATGATGGGGATAATTACAATAAGACCTATAACGATTGTGCATTAATATCAGGTAAATATATAAATTGGTCTCTCCCTGCTGAATTATTCGAGAATATAACTCTGGATCCCAGTTTTGCAAAATTTACTGATTGGGTGCCTGAAGCGTTTTTTGTCTATACATTTGAATCAAGCGGCATCACCTACATATATTGGGATTCGGTTAGTTATGATTCGCTTTGGGATGAGATTTGGAATCAGATAGATTCTCTACGTACGTTTATTCCCGGATATAATCCGTTACATATAATAATCTATTCATCGATAACGGTTTTTATCTTCTATTATCTTGTTGGAAAGAAGCAAATTAAAAACTCATCATTCAACAAACAATAGATGTAGATAGGGAAGTCAAGATGGCAGTAAACTTAGATAAAATGCGAAAAAAGTATATGAAAGTATTATTTTATTACTTAATTTCTGTTGGTACTATTGGCACTGTTTTGTACATAATCTACAAAATCAACGTAAACAAAGAATGGATTGATATCGTTATGTACCTATTAATTATATTCGTAATAGTTGCATTTATTCTCTATATTTGCATCTATATTAAATACCGCAGAAAATTAGACTATTACTAAGAATTTGATATAAATTATGATGAATTAAGAAAAAGAGAGAGAATGTATTAAAATGAATAATAGAGAGCGTTTACTAAAAACCTTTCAACATGAAGAGCCAGATAGAGTATTAACCCATTGCAGGGGCGTATTACCAAACGGAACATTTTGGCGAGATTGGCAAATGACAGTTGCTGAGGATTTAGAAGATGAGGATGTATTGATCTTGCCAGGATTTGGAGATTTAACAATGCAAAAGTGGTTAGGACTTGATATTGTACTTGCAGGTATTCCTATAATCGTGAATTATCCACGGCACTCCTTACCTGGTCATGAAGGTCCACATAAGCGAAGAGTCGGCTGGCAAGGTTCGATCAACGAATCGAGATCTCACGGCGGATTACCTTATTCTTGGTATATTGGTGGATATTTTAAACGTGAGGAAATACAGAACGACTGGTATGAAAAATATGGGAATCCTTTTGATGAAGAGTATAGACCAGGTCCAAGTCATCAGAAAGCATTTAAAAAGAAGCTGGATGTTTTGGAAGAGCGAAATTATCCATTTGTTTTAGTAGCACAGACTGGCTCTTTTTGGGAAATTTTAATGGAAGGGTTGGGTTACGAGGGTATTGCGTATGCTATGCGAAAGAATAAAACCTATCTGCATAGATACATCAATCAGATAAAAGATGCTATTCTATATGCATGGAAACTCATTTTAGAATTAGATGTAGATGTTATAGGTATCGCGGATGATCTCGGACAGAAAGGTCGAGGGCTTCTCCATCCTGATCAGTGGAAAGAATTCATTGGTCCTGCATTTAAAGAACTAACGGATTTCGCACATAAAAAAGGCGCATACACTTGGATGCATAGCTGTGGATTTATCGAGAATTTTCTACGAGATCTTATAGATCATGGTCTCGACGCAATACAATCATTAGAACCAGCTTCAGGGGTCGATATTGAAAGAGTGACTGATAAATACGGAGATAAGATGACATTCGTTGGTGGTATGGACTCGACGAGAACCTTAAGTTGGGGGACAGTCGATGAAGTGATAGCGGACACTAAGAAATGTCTGAAAGCAGGCATGCCGAATGGTGGATATATTGCGGGTCCTGCACATCGAATTATTGATTGCCCCGTAGAAAACGTAGTGGCTATGCGAGATACAATAAAAAAATTTGGAAAATATCCTTGTAAATTATGAAAATAGAAGAGGTAATGAAAAGTAGTAGATGGGAAATGAATAAACATTAGGATTTATTTAAAAATCGTCTTCTTCACCGAAATCCCAGTCTTCTTCGGATCTTTCCTCTTTATCTTCCGTTTCTTTATCAGATGGCTCATAATCGGAGATTTTATCGAAGTTTTTCTTCCATTTCTTTTTCTTTGTCTTCTTGATACTCCAATCGCCTTCTCTACCGATAGATGTCTTCTGTTGTGATATTTTCATATCTTTTGGGGTTGGTTTTATTTTACCTCCTGTTTCTGTTGCATCCTTTGACTTCATTTTCGATTTTAATTTACCATTAGTTTCAGTATCCGAAACTTGGATTTCTTCTCCTGCGGTTTCTACATCGTTTTCTACTTCTTGTCCCGACTTGTCCTCCAATTTCTCCTCTGAATCTTTTGGTTGTTTTGATTCTTCTTCTAACAGCTCTTCTTCAGATAAATCTTCTTCCAGTTGGTCCTCTTCCGATTCGTCTTCCCAATCTAATTCTTCCTCATCATCTTGAATTTGTTCCTCACTAGTCTCTTCCTCAATATATCCC
>WJKO01000356.1 GCA_014729055.1 Promethearchaeota archaeon
AATTACAAATACTTTCACATAAGCGACACATATCGCATTTTTCTGGATTATAATAAACAATATGAGGATCTAATTCAATCTCTTTTCGCGAGATTAATGCGATCGCCTTTGAGGCAGCGCTTTCTGCTTGAGCTATGCTGGAAGGAATGTCTTTCGGTCCTTGAATCGCCCCCGCTATATAAATTCCATTAACAGAGGATTCTGAAGGTTTAACTTTTAAATGCTTTTCTAAAAGAAATCCATAGGGGTCTTGGGAAATATTTAAGATTTGGCTTAATTGTGTGGTTCCTTCGGCGGGCTCAATACCGACCGCAAGCACGGCTAGATCGGTTGTGTGCTCGAATAGTACATTTTCAATCACGTCTTCTCCTCGAATGATCAATTCTTCTGAAGTATCACTATGCACGATTGCTGAGATATTACTTTTAATGAAGCGTACACCAAATTCTTCACGTGCTCGATTATAAAATTCCTCGCAATTTTTCCCAACCGCTCTAATATCGGTATAATAAACAGTAACATCGATATTAGGGTATTCTTTTTTTAATAAAATAGCCTGCTTAATTGATGCATTACAGCACACTTGGCTACAATATTCATGATCTATTTTTTTATTTCTCGAACCAACACATAAAATAAATGAGACTCTTTTTGGGGTTTTTCCAGAGGATGGTTTAATTATTTTCCCTCCAGTTGGTCCATCATTGTTTAATAATCGTTCTAATTGCAAGGTGGTTATTACATCTTGGTATTTTTGATAGTTCAACTCCGCCAATATCGTAGGATCGAACGTTTTTAATCCAGTGGATACTATAATTGCCCCCACCTCGATCTGAATTTCTTGTGGTTCTTGATCAAAATCAATTGCGTTTCTGTCACAAGCTTGAGCACAAGCCTTGCATCCAATGCATTCTTCTTCCAAGATTGTAGGGAGAAGAGGAATGGCTTGAGGATAAGGGACATCAATTGCTTTTCTTGGAAAAAAAGTATCTACCACATCTATAGGACATACATCCCTACATATATCAAAGCATCCAACACATTCATCTTCATCAATAAACCGAGGTTTCTTTTTAATGGTGACTTTGAAATTACCGATATATCCTTCTATCTTTTTTACTTCCGAATAAGTCAATAACTTAATATTGGGATGCTCATTTACTTCACTCATTAAGGGACCTAATATACAGATGGAACAATCAAGAGTGGGAAATGTTTTATCGAAGAGCGCCATATGACCCCCAATAGTCGGTTCTCGCTCTACAAGATATACTTGATACCCCGCATTCGCAATGATTAACGCTGCTTTAATCCCCGCTACTCCGCCCCCGATAATTAATATACGAGGGATTATTGATACGCTCTGCATTTCTAAAGGATTTAATAATCTAACCTGTGCGATTGCCATCTTAATTTGATCTATCGCTTTCTGAGTTGCTTTTTGCGGATGATGGCTATGAACCCATGAGTTTTGCTCCCTAATGTTCGCAAATGCTATTAAAAACCTATTTATGCCCACCTTTTCAATCGTTTTTTGAAATAAAGAACCATGTAATTTGAAGGAACACGCAGCAATTACTACTCGATCAATCTGCTTTTCTTCGATTTCTTCCTTTATCTCTTTTAATCCTAGCTCTGAGCATAAATATTGCTCTCTAAAAACAAAAACATCAGGATATTGGGAAAAATATTCGATGATTTTGTCATTATTAATTGTACCTGATATATTTTTACCGCAATCGCATACAAATAATCCTATATTCATAAATATTTAGCCCTCCTATAAAATGCGTTCTAAAGAATTCAATAAATAATTCATCCAAATAAGTAAACAGAATTTATTTTAAATACTAAATGTAGTAATATACTATCATTATAAAATAGTTCATAAAACAAAAAAATGTTAATTGTTTCGTAAAAATAATGAATTTTGCTGAAATACTTATGAAAAATTATTTCAAACTCGATTTTTGGTTTATATTTTAATGGTGAAGAAATTATATTGTTTAAAAGCTAAAGAGTTATAACTTCTTACTATTCAAGCTCCCCCGCCCTAAATAAAGGACGCAGATTCCTACGAGTCCACTAAGCATTGGCTTCTGGGCATATCTTAGGGCTGTGTGTCGTAGAAAATCCTTTTCATTGATTTAGAAAGGATTCCTCACTCAAAGAGGATTGATGCGACAGCTCATCGGACCTCAGAAACTTCACCAAGATGTTTATAACGGAATTGAGGTCTCTGTCCATTGGATGATCGCAACCGCAAGCAATAACATCCTCGGACAAATCCTGCTTGACTCTTCTCCCGCATTTTGCTCAGGTTTGCGTGGTATAAGATTCATCAATTCTCATTACTCTTTTACCTATTTTTCGTGCCTTATAGGTCAAGAATTTGACAAATCTTCCCAGTGAACCTGATTTGTGCATGGAATGGTTGAGATTTTTAATGAATTTGTTTTGTCATGGCGAGTTTGTGGTTTCCTTCTCTCGTGTCATCTGTTTTAAATTAAGATCTCCAACGATAATTTAGTATGCTTTCCTATTTTCTACCATTTGTTTGGAAATCTTGTTTTGAAAGTCTTTCAATTGATTTTGTTGGTTGGTGTAATTAAATATTTTCGTTCTTTCTTGGGTAATATCTTTTGTTCTTTCCAATTTTTGATGCGATCCGAAAGTGCAAAGTTATAGTTCAAACGGTATTTTTCCGCTAAATCCCATAATACATGTGGTTGCTCATTCGTGGAATAGATCCGAAACTTTTAGCATAATTGTATGTTTTATTCCCCTTGCAAGTCTACATGTAGTTAGTAGTGTATAAGAAGCGAGATCTTTAAAGGCAAGGAGTCCCGCAATTTAGTGACGTATCATGCGGATCATCTCCACCATACAATAAATAA
>WJKO01000357.1 GCA_014729055.1 Promethearchaeota archaeon
AAGTGGATAATGTCAAGCTTCTTGATGATCCATATCTTGGCACATACTCATTATCTGATTTTCCGTCGCTGTTAGAAATGAAAAATAGATGGTTTACCACACGGGCTTGGATTTGTCATGAAAGGGCAAAAAATGTGACGCAATTTCATAGAGAAAACGGATTTGAAGAGAATAAGGACGGAAACCGATTCGATCCGAATCTGAGACAAGGGATGATGACAAGATATATGCTATCCCACAAAAAGCCAATTATTTGGGACGATGATATTCTGCCCGGCACAACAACATCTAAAAGAAATGGCGTGCAAATATACCCAGAGCTCGGCGGGGTTGGCATATGGCCAGAACTTCAGACCGCCCAATCGCGTTATCTAAATCCATATATGATCGATGATGAAACAATAGATATATTAAACAATTATGTATTTCCATATTGGATGAACCGAAACATCCGTGAAAAAGTCCGTAGCCGTTACAAAAATGCGTTAAGCCAACGACTTGACGAATTCTTCTGTTTATATTTTGCATGGAAGACTCAAGCCATCTCCCATACTATTCCGGATTTTGATACATTATTAAGAGATGGTTTAGAAATTATAGGAAAACGAATTGCTGCAAAAGAAAGAAAAGAAAGAGAAAATGTTACATCAGACAGCAATAGCGCTTTAAATTTTTATAAAGGTATGAAATTTGCCGTTGAAGGTGTATCTCTCTATATTAAGCATTTATTACATGAAGCTCAACAACAATTAGAGAATCTAAAGAATGGAAAAAGTCCCGAAACGGGCGAATTAATAGATATAAACATAGGGAAAAATATCCGGAGGATCTCACGATTGGAAAATATGATCGATACGCTTGAACACGTGGCAGAAGGTCCGGCAAGAAACTTTAGGGATGCAATCACCCTCACGTGGATATTTTGGCTTTGTCTTCATCAAGAAAATATGAATGCTGGATTGTCTCTTGGACGCCTCGATCAAGTTCTTTATCCATATTATCTAAAAGATATGGAAGCCGTTAGCAAAAGTAAATCCGAAGTTGATGCAAAAATCCAGGAAATTATTAAGTTGATCGGCGCATTCTACTTGAAATGTCAAGATCACTTGCCGCTCGTGCCTAATGTCGGTAATAAACTCTTTGGTGGCTCATCCTCAGATCAAGCCTTGACTCTTGGTGGGGTTAAGCCAGATGGGGAAAACGCGGTTAATGATCTCACCTATATTTTCTTAAAAGTAACAGAAATGCTTTCACTTCGTGATCCAAATGTTAATGCTCGATATCACTTGGAAAAAAATTCAATTGAATATCTGCAACGATTATGTGAAGTGAATATCAATACAACATCAACACCGAGTATTCACAATGATGGGGAAATGATTGACACGCTCATTAAACACGGATTTAAACCCCAAGATGCGCGCAATTGGGGTGCAACGGGATGCGTAGAGCCGACTTCGATTGGAAAACATTTCGGTCATACAAATTGTATGATGTTTAATATGGTCGCTCCGCTTGAGATCCTTATGTATAACGGATATCATCCACTGATTCATCCAAAAATTAATTCATTAACGCCCAATTTCATACAAGATAATTATAAAGATTTTGACAGCTTCTACTCAGCGTATAAAAAACAGTTTCGGTTTTTAGCTGGACAAATTATCGAATATAACAATCATCTGGGACTGGTACATCAAGAAATACATCCCACACCGCTTTTATCCGCGCTTTTTCAAGGACCATTAGAAAAAGGCAAAGATCTTACACGTGGAGGCGCCATATACAATTCATCCGGTGCTGCACTTGTCGCTTTGCCTGATGTGGTCGATTCGATAATTGCGATAAAAAAAATTGTATATGAAAAGCAGCTGATTAATTTGGAGGATTTTCTCAATGTAATGAAGCGGGATTTCTCTGCACCCAAAGACAAAGTTATCCTAGCAGAGATCAATAAAATACCCAAATTTGGCTCAGATGATGCCATCACCAATGAATTGGCAAAAGATCTAGTTTCCGAGTCATATAACTTTTTTTATAACCATGAAAACTATCGGGGCGGACATTACTTTGTGGGATTTTGGTCAATGTCAAACCATGTGGCATTCGGAAAATTGTCGGGGACGTTACCATCGGGTAGGTTGAGAGGAAAACCATTTACACCGGGTTTAACCCCTTCACCCACATCCACAGACCAATTATTGGAGAATATTAAAACCATCGCAAAAATAAACTGCAATCAAACCCCAAATAACATAGCATTTAACGTAAAGCTCGTCCCCAGCGCCAAAGACACCCATGAAGATACCCTAAAACATTTTCTCGGATATACGAAAAGCTATTTTGATTTAGGTGGATTACAAATGCAGTTTAATGTTGTTACGTCAAAACTGTTACGGGATGCAATGACACATCCGGAGAAGTATCGTTGGTTGATGGTGCGAATTTCGGGCTATAATGCGTATTTTATTTCTTTAAATAGAGACATGCAGATGGAATTAATAGAACGGATGGAATTTAAAGCATAATAGGTATGGGATCAAATGTGAAAAAAAATCCACTAATTGTTGATATTAATCAGAATTCACTCGATGATGGTCCTGGTATTCGTTCCATTATATTTTTTAAGGGATGTCCGCTCAGCTGTGTGTGGTGTCAAAATCCTGAAGCACAGAATCCAAATGCGGAGCTTCTATTTACGCACGAAAAGTGCATACATTGTGATCCTTGCCGTATTCATTGTCCGACTGAAAGCATTGTTTTTCCCTTAACGAATGTGGGGGATTCGGTCGATTTATCTCCTAATTTGAACCGTGATACATGCAAGTTGCACTTTAACTGCATTAGATCATGTCCCGCGGATGTATTTAAGAAAGTAGGTGAAGTAAAGGAAATTGAAGAGTTACTTAGTATCTTTAAAGATAATCACGTTTTTTATGAAAACACAGGGGGAGGGGTCATGTTATCGGGCGGTGAACCACTGATGTTCCCCGAATTTGTTAAGGAATTGGTAAACCAGCTAACGTTAAATGAAATAGACTATTGTATTGAAACTTCTGGGTATTTTTCATTCAATGAAGATACAGAATTAATTCTACGAAATGCCAGCATGATTTACTATGATATTAAACTTATTGACCCAAATCTTCATCGAAACTATTGCGGCGTTGACAATAAGGTTATTATCGAGAATTTTGATAAAATTCGTGATGAAAACGTTGCATTATGCCCTCAAGATCAATCCCATATCAATGAAGTGCGTGAAAAATCTATCCCAATTCTAATACCCAGAACCCCACTCATACCCGAAATTACAACAGCGACACACAATCTAAAACAATTACATGATTTTTACACAAATAGGGGTATAAATTTCATAGACTTTCTTCCGTACAATCCTCTCTGGATTGATAAAGTGGAGAAGCTCGGAATGAAGTGTAAATATAACCGAAACACATGGATGACTGAAGATGAACTCAATATTGTGCGTGCGATGTTTTCAAGATTCAAATTTGATAGTTTTCATTGATATTCCGAGACGATTTCCATATATACATTTAAAAACCTCATGATGTATAATTTATCCATGTTTAAAAGATTTGAAGGAAAAATTGAAGAACTTTTTTATCCAAATGATAAGTACACATTTCTTATAGGTGCTGGCATATCCATGGAACCGCCAACCCAATATCCTTCAGCAATAGAAATGGTTCAAACATTTCTGGAACTTTTAACACCAAAAGAAGTAATGCAAGATATTTCAATGGATGATTTAAGGTTTGAAATAGTTGTTGAAATTGTACAAAGATTTATAGATGAAAAATTGGAGTTTATGAATTATTTTGAGATATTGAGAAACCCCAACCTTATACATGCATTCCTTGCTATAATGAATCATAATGGGCACTATATTATAACGACTAATTATGATTATATGATTGAAAAAGTATATGGAATGATTTATTCAAACGCGCAAATTAGAACAGTCATTACAAAAAGCGAATTCTTAAAATATGAAAAACCAGATTACGAAGTAAAAAAAGGAACAAATCTTCTCTATAAGTTACATGGCTGTAAGCAAAATTATTCTAATTTAAAAGACACATCTGACTCATTAACAATTACAATGAAAGACTTCGGTAAGAATTCTAAAACTAAAAATCCTTTGGATATGGATTCATTTATGAAACCAGCTATTGTCAATTGCATGAATGAGCGAACTCTTATTGTTATGGGATATTCAGGTGGAGATGATTTTGATATTACTCCATTAATTATAGAGATGCATAATTTTTCACGCATCTTCTGGATAGAACATACAAATTCTGAAAAATTAGAAATTTTAAAATATTCATGTATTTCTGCTAATGATAAGATTGTTGATCTCAGTTTAAAAAGAGAAATGAGAATATTGAAAGAGATTGGAAATATGGGAAAAATCCCAGTCTTTTTAATTAAAGCAAATACAAAGGAATTTGTTAAAAATGTCTTAATTAAACATCTTATTCAAGATAAGACGGCAATAAAAATTTTAAAGGATGAATACATTAAAGAGCATATTAGAAGAGGGAATTGGGAGACTACATTTAATAACTTTCTTATCAGTATGTATGAAAATAGATATAATCCCCCGATATTGAAGAAGTTATGGTTTGCTGGTGCATTATATAAACGTATTCATCAATTTGAAAAAGCAGAGATCTATTATAAAAAAGCTTTAGATCTTGCAGAGAAAGATTCGAATATAGTCTTTAAGGTCATTTTTCTTTACGAATTGGGTTCCAATTATAGTCAGAATTGGAATTTTGATGAAGCGATTGATAAGCTCAAAGAAGCTCTAATTTTAATTGATAGTCTTACTATTAAAGGGAAGAAAATAATAAATTCAATTATTGGCAGAATTTTTATAAGTATTGGTGAGGCATATAAACAAAAGAATACTCTTAGTAAGGCACTGGAATATTTTAAAAAATCACTTAAAATTGCTGAAAAAACTGGGGATTTGACTGCAAAAGCTTCCTCTCTTCTATATAGGGGGGATATTTATATGAAAACCGAAAATTATACAGATGCGCTAAATGCTTTAAAGGTTTCTTTGGGTATAATTGAAGAATTGAATAATATTGAGGCAAAAGCAGCTTGCTGTAAAATCATTGGTACCATATTCCAAAAATTGGGAAAAAAAACCAAAGCAATTAAATATCTAGAACTTTCTTATGATATTTTTAAAAAACTATTGCTAAAGGATGAAGCAAATTTGTTAAGAAAAGAAATTCAAATAATACTGGAGAAGACAATAAATTCTCCAGCTGAGGAATAAGTTGCCAAATCTTATCATTAAAAATATCTTAAGATAATTCATTTCAGATATCTAAAGGTAATTCATTTTCAAGATTGTATTTCTGCCATCTTTTCATCATTTTCTTTGCCACTCGGTTATTGGAAATGGGTTGCAATTGTGCTTGCCCCGTCCATTTATCTATATACTCGTCTGCTTCGGCAAAACAATCTTCACATATTGTAAATATCTCAGCTGGCGGACCTTTCTTTCTTAAAGAATTTTTAATCTTTTTAATCCAGTCTTTTTCAAGCTTATTCTGCTCTCTTTCATATACTGTCAATCTAACCAATGTGACTATATAAAAGCATCAACGCTGAATATTACTATATAATTAATTAGAGTAGATTGTAGGTGGAATTTTAACGTGATTAATTGGCTCGTAATGTTTTTTATATTCTTAGGTGGTGTGTTGAAACCATTTTTCAATATTGAATTTGCTGGAAACAATGCTTTGGTTGTCTGTCTTGCTCGAGGACTTTATATTGTTGGGTTCTATCTAAATTACGTGAAATTTGCACAGCGATATCCCGAAGATAAACGAGTTTATACTTTTTCTAAGAAAAATTATGCTTCATTTATTATCAAAAACTCGCTTGTATTATTGTTAGGGATATTCAGCACATATTTTACATTGTTTATATCGGTATATTCAATAATGACATTTGCGACATTTTTGCGAAAGATTACTGAACGGGAGGTTCGAGACAAATTCAAGGATGTCTATAAAATATTAAGTGGGTTCATCTACTTAGGGGCGCCTTTTGCGGCTTTTTTCAGTTTTCCGAATTTCGATCCGGGATTGCCTGAAGTTATAGAAGACTATATCCCTATTAGTTTGGTTATTTTAGTTATCAAAATCATTCCGATAGTCCTTGGAATTATAATCTATCTGTTTCCTGGTCATTTATACGCAAGTTTAAGCTTAAAGAAAATGTATAAGAATTACAATCGAATAATTTTGGGGGGATTAAAACGGCTACCGCCGATTCGTGTCATTGCAATCGCATTTATGATTATAACTCCGGGATTTCTAATTGTCGGAGTATTAGGATGGGGACTTCCACAAAGTGATCATTATATGGTTGAGATGTCGGATGGAACGAAGTTAGCAACTGATGTATTCTATTCTCCTTTGATTGGTAAAAAGCCCGGACCTGTAATATATATTCGTTCACCATATGGTATTCGGACGCTATTTCCTGAAATGGACGTAGCCCGATATGCTGCAATGGGCTATCATGTTGTTGAACAGGATTGTAGAGGGACCTATGAGTCTGAAGGATCTCCGAATGATTTATTATTTGTAAAATCATATTTGGATGGAAATGAAACTGTTAAGTGGATAATGGAACAGCCTTGGTGTAATGGAAAGGTCGGTTCAGCAGGAATATCTGCAATGGCAATAAACAGTTATTTTTATGCCGGTTCAGCACCCAGCGATTTATTGACACAATCATTATGGTTTGGGACTCCGGATTTGATTTTTGATGCGATTGTACAGGGAAGTTATCGCGAACAATTAGTGAACATGTGGGTTGAGTTTACAGCTCCCGATAATTGGCGCTATCAACTTGACTACATTTATGACATGATGGCTGATGTTTCACTTATGGAAAATAGCGATGAAGCCAAAGCAGTTTCCCTCGCAATAGGCGAAAATAAATATGAAAATGTAAATATCAGTGCACTTCACGTTGGAGGTTGGTACGATATTTTCCTAACCGGAACTCTTAGGGGATACAAGGGATATGATGACTTGGGTGGCTCTGGTGCCCAAGGTAAACAAAGATTAATTATTGGGCCTTGGACGCATGGTATGTTTTTTGGCGGAAAGCAAGGTGATGTAGCGTATCCTTCATCTTCTAATGGTGTAGGTTTAGTCTTTGACTGGGAAGCGCAAGTATTAGATGAAAAGCTCAAGGGCGTCGACACCGAAAATATGTGGGAAAACCGTGTAGCGTATTATTTAATGGGGGATCCCAAAGATGCACGAGCCAATTATTGGAAATATACCAATGACTGGCCTTTAGATTACGATATTCAAAAATGGTATCTAAATGGGGCGGAATCATCGCTTATAAAAGGAGATTCCGGACTAACGGAACATAATTTGTCTTATTTATTTGATCCGATTAATCCAGTACAGAATTGGGGAGGGAATAATTTGCTCTCTGATCCCGTAGGACCTGTTGATCAGAGGCCCGTAGAGAATAATGAAGACGGAAGTATTCGAGATGATATACTACTCTTTCAGTCTGATGTGCTTACAGAAGCAGTTGAATTTGAGGGCGATTTAAAAGCCCAGCTCTTTATTGCATCGAATTGCACCGATACAGATTTTATGGTGAAATTATGTGATATTTATCCTGATGGCAGACGAGTCTTAATAACAGACGGAGCCCTCACGACGCGATATCGCGATATAGATTTTACATCATTAAATGGGGCTAATCACACAGTTACGGAAAACTTTCTTTCGGGAAATTCAGATGTCGAATATAATATAACAGTAGATATGATGGCGACAGCGTATAGGTTTGATGCGGGGCATAGAATCGGAATTAGCATAACGAGCAGTAATTATGATCGTTTTGGGTTGAATGCAAATACAGGTGGGCATATTACCGACCATTGGTCCCAAGGGTTTATTGCGAATAATACGATAATTACTGGTCCGGAAAAGTCTTGCATTTGGTTTCCAGTTCTTGCATCCAGTTCTTGAATCCCGTTCTTGAATCCAGTAATTCTCTAATCCAGTAATTTAACCATTTTTTCTGCTTTTATTTTCCATTTTCTCAAACTTTTCTCACCGATTCCATAAATTCGGTCGGCTATCGTACGTGGATTACACTTAATTAGTCCTTCTAATGTTGTTATGCCGTGTTCTGCCAATTTAAAATAAGTCAAGATCCCTATACCAGGAACATCTCGAATATTATAGTGTGGTTTAAGATACGGGGAAAATTTTTTTAGTTCTTCTTCGGAGAAATAGAGCGAATAAATAAGTTCATCCAAATCTTTTTGTAAATTATCTTGATTAGAATTATCGTTCTCAAGCTTTTTAACTATATTTGATATTCGTGATTGCATTTTCTTATCGATTTTTTTGGGTATGGGTAATTGTTTAAGAAATGTTTTTTGAACTCTTGCAAATAATTTCTTGTAGGAAAATAAGGTTTGATAGAAAAAATTCATTAATTGTGAATTTAGGATGGCAATAAGGATCCTTGGGTCGTATTGATGTCTATATTCTCTTTTTAGCCAGATCATTTGTATTGAGTCTAATGTGAAGAAATAATCGCGTTTATCGGCTTGTTCTGGTTCTAGAGCAGCAATTAATTGGTTTGAAACTCGTTTTAGCATTATTTTTCGTTGTGTGAACCACGCTTCCCTTTTAAAATTAATATCGGCGTTTTGCTCCCGATTAGACGTGCTGTAATTCACGTATTTTGTATTAAAAGAGGATCTGTTCCAATTTATTTGATATTTGGAAATATTATCAACTGCAATTAATTTCCGTAATCCCGTGTTACGAGATATGTATTCATTAGTAGTTAGGCATTCATTCTTTTTTATATTCTCAATTCCCCGATGGATATTTACGATCTCCCCGAGTGTTACTAGTTTATGTTGATTGATTTTTTTATATAAATTGAGAAATATTGGTGAGGTATGTTCGGTCATCTTTACTGAAAATACATTTGAGGTATTATGGTAAAATATTTCTTGCTTAACTTTGTGAGGCTTTGAGATAAATTCATTATATGTATTGCTTTTATGGTTTTTCTTTAATTCAAACGTCGAAGTATTGATTATTTCGACCCAATTATTCTTCCGTTCTACTTTAGACGCCGTTTTCTCTAAGATTAGAATAATATTGGATATATTTCCTCCTTTGAATACTTTTCCGTCGATAATGAATATTTTTTTTATCTTGCATGTTTCTAATATGTATTTCCGCAAATTCTTGGTGCTTTCTCCCGCTAAGAGGATATCAGGTATGATGAAACCTAAATACCCACCGTTTCCAAGTAATTCGATACTTTTTTCAAGGAAAATGTAAAATATATTTGGATTCCTATTATCATGCGGCCAGCTATCATATTGTTTTCTATATTTCTCAATAAGTGTATTCTCGAGATACGTAGTATGAAACATTTTTCCCGTATTTCTAGCAGAATTTGCTTTCTCTTGGTTGGATATTAGGAAATAGGGTGGATTGCCGATAACCACATCAAATTTATCGAGCGCATCCATTGAAAGAAGATTGCATTGGGTAATATTTATATAATTGATGGGTGTTTCAATGTCCTTCATTAAGAGATTGATCGCTGCCAATTGTACTGCAAATGGCTCAATATCTATTCCAAAGAGCATCTTCGTCAGTAAGATTTCATGGATCTGATTTATTTCCATTCCAGATTCAAGGAATTTCTTTTTTAAAATGTTGTATACTTCAATTAGAAATCCTCCACTTCCACAAGCAGGATCTAAGATTTTAAGGTTTTTATCAGAATTGAAATTAAGTATTGTAGGTATAGAATAGAGAATTAGATAAATAATATAGTCCGGGGTGTAATATTGACCCAATTTCTTTCTCTCTTCTTGAGAAATCTGAGTCTCATAAATGTTTTTTAAAGCATTAGCCCCGATTTTTTCAAAATCAATAACGTTTAAGTTTAGTAGTAAATCTTTAACAATTTCTTCCGGTGGAAGATATAAATCGAATAAATTGGCATTAAAAATGGATCCATAGTTTAAGGTTCCATAATTCAAGGATCCACGATTCAAAGATCGACGATTCAAGGATCCGTAGTTTGATTTTTCGGTTTTTCTTTTTCTCAGTTTTCTAATATCTTGGAATACTTCTACAAGTAAAGATCTATAATCACTCTCACTTTCTACGTCGTTTTCTGTTTCTCCCATACTCGGAGGTGTTTCTCGCAATTTATCCGCAATTATTGAAAGATCCTTGTTTATATACCGATATATTTTAAGAAAAAGTAGTCTATTGATAAGATTGAATGCGGCTTCCTTTCCGTAAATTTCTGACCAAAATCTTTTATCCTTTGGGGAAATACCTTTAAAATTTAACCATTCCAAGACTATTGCAATGTTCGTATGTTTTCTCTTTTTTTTATTGTGTTCTTGGAGTATCTTGTCTCGATAGAACTCTTTAAGTATGGGAATATAATCTATGACAAATTTGTTGAGGGCTCCCCTCATTTAAATAATAAATAATACATTATTAATAAATAGGTGTGATTATCAAACAATGAGAGAACCAGACAATTCCGATTATCTTGAATTGGTTGTTGAAAAGACTAAAGAGTTTCCTAAGTCTTACCAAAAAACAATCATATTTGACCATATCACACCCTCATCGGTAATATTCTCTTTATATGGGATTAAGATTGACCAATATATAGAAGATCTGATGAATTTCAGGGCGATCAATCAAAAAGCAGTGGCTGATAAAATAACCAAGGACATTTTCAAGGATATTTTCAAGCCCTCAGCAATGCCTATTTTTAATTTCATGATAAAAGTAAAAAAATCTTATGATCGGCTCAAACTGGAAGAAGAATATGGTAAATCCATCCCCATTTCCGATCTGTTTGCGCTCAATCCTGACAAAGACTCTAATTATTATAAATCTGAAATAGACGGAGCAATCCAGATAAATTTAATACCTGAAGCAGTTGAAAAACATAAACTACAAGGTTATGCTTTTATTGAAATAAAATTATTCACAGCACCAATAGAAGATCGTAAGCATAACATAGTAAGACATTTGCGAAAACAACCATTGTTAGACTATTTTAAGCTAAGGCATTTATTTGGATTAATTGGATTTTCATATTTACATTGTGAATCGAATTTTGATCCAATTGGAAAAAGCGATCCTAGACTGAAAGGTATGAAAAATCCATATTTATGGTGTATTCATTTCATATTGATGTCAAAAGGAATATTAGAAGATAAAATCAATGCTATTGAAAGAGCTGAATCTATTCTTCAAGCCATAAATAAACAGCAAACTCAGATAATGAATAAAAACTACCATCAAAAAAGATTTAAATTTGGATTGACTTATAATTTAGTGAAGGTGATTAAAATATCTCAGACAATAAGTAATTTAGAAAGTAAGGTAGAAGAATTAAAGAGAAAAGCTAAGGAGCAAGAGAGAAAAGCTAAGGAGCAAGAGAGAAAAGCTAAGGAGCAAGAGAGAAAAGCTAAGGAGCAAGAG
>WJKO01000358.1 GCA_014729055.1 Promethearchaeota archaeon
AAAAAAACTAAATGAAGCCGTAGAATTGATTAAATCTGTTATCTTAACTTTAGATAGAAAATATATCAGTTTAGAATAAATTAAAGCAACAAGTGACGGATCTGTGAACTATTCTATGATAAATGTAAAAGAATTTGGGGTTGTCGGTGACAACACTACGAATAATGCTGGGAATATTGACTCTGCTATCAATGCGTGTTCGGAATCTGGGGGTGGAACCGTGCATTTTCCAGCAGGTCGATACATTTCAGGAACGATTCATCTTAAAGACAACATTAACATCGACATATCACCTGGTGCAACGATAGTGTTTAGCCCAGATGATGATAATTTCGACGATCTTGAAGAACTTTCATATAATCCGCACGCTGATGCTGAGACTACTTATTTCGCGCCCTCGTTATTCAGATTAGATGGTGTTGAAAATGTATGTATAAAAGGTGGAGGTACTATAGATGGCAATCACCTTCATCGTTTAGGTCCGAAGCCCATAGCAGTTAAGCAATGCAAAAGAATAACGATTAAGGACGTCAAAGTCGTTAATTCACCAAATTATGCTCTGTCCTTTATTGATAGCGAGGATATTACAATTGAAAACTCAATAATTGATAATGCCTTTGCTGACGGCATTGATTTAGACGGATGTCGATATGCGCGAATATTAAACTGCCGTGTTAGCAGTGTTGATGATGCTATGTGTTTAAAGTCCAGTCCTGCAATGGGCAAACCAATTAATTGTGAACATATATTGATCACAAATTCCACATTCTTGACCGAATACACAGCCTTTAAGGTGGGATCCGAAACAGGTCCAGGTAATTTCTTTGATATTGCTATGAATAATTGCACCCTGGGACGTAAAAAAAGTCTAAAGAATCATCCCGGTGGAATCACGATTGCATCTCTCGATGGTGCACATATAGCGGGATTTGCCATTTCCAATATCATTATGAACCATATTGGGACGCCTATCAGTATCAAGATCGTTAATCGAGGGCGTGCTCAAGAGGTTGCTACGCCAGGTATTATCGAAGATATCTTATTTAATAATATTATCGCACTGGATGCATTATCAGGCTGCAGCATTGAAGGACACCCAAACCAACGAATCCATAACATATCTTTCGACAATATCATGATTCATCCTGCAATTAACATGCTGACGCAATTGGAAGAACGTGTTTGCATCTTTACCTGTAAAAATGCAGAAAATGTGAATGCAAAAAACTATCAATTCATTTTACCTTCGAAAGAACCGAGACTCATACCAATAGCATGCTTAGAAGATACGGAAAATTGTTTTATCTCTATGGCAGAAAATGTAGGCAATATTAACAGTCGAAGAAGGAAGTCTAAAAAAATTAAAAAACAATAGGGAAATCAAATGAAGAAAAAGGAAGAAACTCGAATTACAGAGATCAATATAGAAAAAGAAAACGAAAATGATGTGTCAGAAGAAGATAGTATTTGGTCAAAACCATCAACGGAACGATTAGTTACCGGTGGAGCATGGTGGGCTCTTTTTGATATTATTGGCAGCCTGTTTGCTTTCTTAACGGCTATGATTCTGGCAAATACCAATCCTTTTCAAGCCGCTTTATTTAATGATGTGGCTGCTTATCAGTTGTTTTTTAAGAGCTTTGCAGCGATCGGATTTGTTGGTTCGGGAGGAAAATTTATAGCAGAATATATCGGGAGAAACGACCTTAAGTCTGCTAAAGAACATGGGATAGCTGCAAGCAAATACAATTTTATTTTTACTGGAATTCCAAGTGTGGGTATGGCAGTTATTCTAATGTTACGATTTAACCCTATTAGTAATCCGGATAAGTTCTGGTGTTACTTGCTTCTTATTATCTATATATTATTTGATCGATTGCGATCTTGCGTCGATGTCTTTTTATTGGGATTTCAAAGATATGATCTCTTTAGCGTTGCTTATATGACGACACATATTTGGGGAAATTTGCTAGCAGTCTTTCTAATTCCATATGGTGCCGTTACTGGCTTTTTAGCATTCACAATTACAAGTGTTTTATCATTTCCTATGTCTATATGGGGATATAAAAAAGTCATTAGAGATGCTAAATTAGATTGGAGCGTAAAAATGATCTTTCAGTGGGGAAAAAGTGACAAAAATCTCTTTTATAAGCTATTCAAATTCAATCTGCTTTTTGCCCTTGCCAATGTCATCTATTCACTTTTAATTTCAAGTCTTTTTGTCACAATGGGTGAAATATTTGGGATATTTCGAAATGTTGAACGCTTATCCTACGGTTTAATAACAGGATTTGCCTCGTTCTATTATGGGGTATTTGGATTGGTTAATCCTGTCACTCAAGCAATATCGGAAGCACATAGTATGCGAAATTCGAAATTGGTCAAGAATTATTTTCTCTGCGTCGTGAGATTTCCCCTTTTATTAGCGATAGCAGTTACCGGATTTTTTATGTTTTGCGGTCAAGAGTTAATATCAGTTTTCTATAATGATAAATGGATATTGCTTGCTATGTTTATGTTTATCGTACTTTTTCCAAGCTATGCATTAGCTTCATTTGCTTCCAAATATGACAATATGCTTGCGGGTGTTGGCAGACCAGATCTCCCTATGAGGTCATGGCTAATTGGCTTCATAGTTGCAGTCTCAGGCATGCTATTATGCATTCTTTTACCTGATCAATTTATAACGAATATTGGTAGTTATATTGTGGAAGAGCAAATAGATGCCGATCTTGTATTGGTAAATTATAACATTACAATTAGATTCATATTGGGTATCAGTTCACTCTCCGCAGGGATGTTTATCTCTGGACTATCAATCATTATTATAACCATACGTGTATTCAACATTAAAATCCCAAAGAACTTCATATTAAAGCCACTTCTGGCCATGGTGACGACAATTCTATCTTTCATTATCATAGATCTAATATTAGATTTAAATACACTGATAGCAAACACCTTAATTTATTTCATATTAAAAACTATTATTCTCATTCTTTTGTTTGTCATTTTTCTCTTTATTTTTGGAGGGATCTCAAGAGAAGATGCACGGTTTCTCAGAAATGTTGCGAAAAACATTCCCCTTGGAAAACAATTAATTGTAATCGCTAAACCCGTTTTTAATGCATTATACAAAATAAAATTGTTAAAAAGTGATCCAATATTATGGATAAGCACAGAAGAGATGAGAAACTCGGAATTAGACTCCGTTTTTAATATTGAAGTTCGTTTAGATAATGAAATGATCAAAATGAATATAACCAATATCTCTCGCAATTTATTTGATACTGTTGCATATATCAAAATAAACGATATTTTAGCTAAAAAAACAATCCATTATAAAGAAAAATTAGAAGCTGGAGGACAACACGAAATATTGATGAATATTAAGCAAACAACGACAGATGACCCAACCCAGAAAATTCAGATTCTTTTTGATGCATATGAAAAATATGCAACGAAAGAAGACGTTGAAGATCTTATCAAGAAGAAGATTAAGTTTCGGAATATGGACTATCGCATGCGATGGAGCTATGAAAAAACGCTTATATATAATAAAAATCGAAAGAAATTTGAAAGAAAGTAAAAAATAACATTATTAGCAGATTGCTCTGGTAAAAAAGAAATCGTGTACAATCTGAAAATCAAATATTACAAACAATTCAATGGCAATTAACGCAACTAAAGGGAGTATTTTTAACCACTTCTTCGGTTTATTCTGTGAAAATATAACTAAGACCCAGTAGACTTCGAAAATCGCAAGAATACTTAAATTTACACGCGCAAGTATCACGGGACCGCCTCCTTTACCCCATTCCCAGACCTTCACACCCGTATCTGCGTTAAATTCCCAGATCTTACCGTTTGTATCTCCTCCGATGAGAATTGTATTAGTGGAATCAATATAATCAGCTTCATATCCCCCGTGCGGTATTCTTAATTCAACTTCACCGCTGGTTTTGTTAAGAATGAATACTTCATCAACATCAGTCACTAAATATCGATTAGGATTGCCCATTATATCACAATCTCGTGGCCAACTCATAATTTCACTATTCTCCCATTCCCATTCGATCTCTTTTGTAGTTCGATTCACTTCAATAAGGCTATAATGCTCAGAATCCACGATTAAAATATTGCCATCCGGTAAATATTCTGGGTTGTGTGGACATTTTAACACATTATCACCACCGTACCACCAGACAATATCACTATAATTGGCTTTTGTCCGATCTTGTGCTCTTGTAAAATTAACCTCTATCATCAGATTGAAATCTCGTATACTAATCAACATACTCTCCCATGTACCATAATTTTTGAAATCAATATCATTGACATGCGACCAATCCGAAGTTTCAGGCTTATTATAATAGTGATCTTCATCCCAACTGCTATTCAACTGCTGCCAATCAATATCGCCAAACCAGTACTCCCATGTAATTTCTTTTGTATCCCTCTCAAGAAACCTAATCTTATCCGCAAGGCAATCTGTGAAGAAATATCCAATCGTTCCTTTCATTGCTTTCTTTTTAACTTCATGATCGGGATGGATCGTTGCAGGATCCTCTGGGATATATTGCCATACAATATTCCCTAATTCGTCCAATTCCATTATAGTGCTAAAGCAATTTTTCCTTTCCTTTCCTCCCATAATTTTCAGTGTTGTCTGGAATTCTCCAACACGAACCAGAGTATTTCCATCCGGTAATCGGTCAACATCATTGATATATATTAAAAATTCAGAACGATTATAATGCTGATAGATAAAGATAGCTAAATTTCCTGCGAGAATTGAAAGAATAAACATCAAGGTCACAATAACATGAGATCTTCTTTTATTAAAATTTGTACTAGAATCTTTAGGCATGATCTTGATATAATTATTAACCAATAAATAAGCATTTACGGATGCTTCTTGATCTAAAAATTAACCTTAGATTTCATTTAATCACTTTAGCTGATTTTGTCGGTAAGGAACTGAAGTATCATATATGCGACTGCGGGGATTGCGGTAAGACTTTCTACCAAAAAGCTGAGATATTATTATAGATTAAATATATATATCGTTTACTCGGCTAAGATATCATATCAATTTAAAATTCCATAGGTGTGAAAAAAATGGTTGAACGAATCGATCCAAAAAGTAGGAAATATGTCACCTTGGGGGACGACAAAGATGAGATCGGAAAGATTAAGAAAAAAGCTTTCGATTTAGACCACGACCAAGCCATCTCTGGTAAACTGAATAATTACGGAAAAAAACACTTTAAATCTTTAGACGATAAATATAATCATATTGTGAAAGAACTGATCGAATACGAAAAAGAAGATCCTCGATAAGTCGACTTTGGTCAAAATGAATAAAAAAGAATTGGTTAAAAACGCGTTATTACGTAAGAAAGTCCCCAAATTTCCGATTTTCATGACTGCAACACCTCAGTTTATGAAGAGGTGCACAGATTATATAAAGGAAGGCAGCCTTGCTATTAAATCGTGGCAGTATTGTTTTGACAAAGATCTTGATGTTGTGCAAGTTGGACATCCTTCCTTTTATCCGGTGAATTTAGATCTACCACGAAATTCAAAATATACAGATGATTGGGGGCGCACACATTTAATTCTTGATTATTACGACGACTTTACAGCTCCTTTTCCACTTCAAAAGACCAGACGTGTAGATGCCACTGAGATTAAAAACAATTGGGAGACCTACGAATTTCCAGATCCAAAAGACCAGAAGTGGTTTGATGATGTTGAGAAAATTATCAAACATAATAAGCAATTGGATGATCCTCTCTCTATTTGGGGGGTAATCAATGGTCCATTTGAACCAACATGGCAATTAATGTCTGATGGATGGCCTGCTTACTTTATGCTGGCAAGAAAGGAACCCGAGCTCGCAAAAGAGATTATTAATCGAATCGCGGAATATTCCATTACTGCTGGTGTTGGCTTAATTGAGCGCGGGGTGGATGTTATTAGGATAGGGGACGATTATGCACATAACGATGGTTTACTCTGTCGGCCAAAGACTTGGCTTGAATTTTTATATCCAGCCCACAAACGGTTAATAGAGGGCTTAAAGAAAGCAGCTGGCGGTGAATTTCCCGTCATTTTACATTCTGACGGTGATATCACCGAGATTTTTCCATGGTTGAAGAAAAGCGGTATAGATGCTCTTAATCCTATACAACCCGACGCTTTAGAGGTCGATGAAGTGACCAATGCCGTTGGCAGCCACCTTGCTCTCACTGGGGCTTTTGATTTGCGGTATTTTTTGGATCCTATTACAGATGAAACTTGTCGAAAGATAGACGGGGAAATTAACAGGTTGTTTTCTATTTTTCAGAGATATAATGAAGCTCATACTGGCAGTGATCGCACCGGCTTTTGCATAGGACCCACACACCAAGTACAACCCACATCACATGTGGAAACATTCGAATATTGGATTCAACAATTACACAGATATAATGAACACATTGATTCGGTATGAAAAAATAGAAGATGAAGAATTATTAATCGAACAAATAATGGATAAAGATATTTCCTACTCAATTCTGCTGTATCATCTTACCCATTAACAAATTCTGAATTATTACTCCGCTAATAAATATATATATGTCTAACTCGGTGAAGGTTTATTGGCTTAAAAAAGGGGGGTGAAAAAACTCAAAAGAGTGAGAGTCTGTTTTAATTGTTTGGAATATATAACGATTGATTACGATAAATATCATCTAAAAGAGAAGTTATTTAACAGAGAACATGAAAAACATCCACTCGCGACGATAGAAGTATATGATTTGGTTAATATTAAGAATTTTGAATGCGTAGATGAGACTTATACAAATTGGGCTCAGTATCTTATGATTTCAAACTATCTAAAACTCAAGAGTGACGATTTTTAGTCCGTTTAATGCTAAGAGATAAAATTTAAATCTCTTCTTTTTTCTATGCATGTTTTTTCAACTTAACTTATAAAAATTAACTTATCAACTTAACTTATAAAGAACCCAGAGTTAATTGGGGGTGCAATAACAAGCACAATGTCAATAATACAAGAGATTACAGGAGAGAAACTCCAGACAATTGGTGTTCGAGGTGTATATATTAAAATATATCAGAGAAATAATTATAAATTAATTAGTTTTAGCAAAAAACATCCAAGATGGATGAGAGATAATATTAAGACTACCTTAAGGGATATTAATAAAAAATACGGAACCTATTTCGAAGAATTCAATGGAGTTACAAAGGAAGTCACCATAAAAGGTATTGTCAAGAAACATTTTGGTTCGAGAAACCTTCTCATTCAAGAAAGTAATTTTAGAATGTAATACTGTTATGGATGGGAATCTTTACTCTGTTCCAGTGGATTTTGAGACTGATGTGAGCCATTAACGATGCAGAAAAAGCGATAGATTTAAATATATGTTTGTTTATATTCTTATATGGGGATTACATACCGGTGATTAAATCAGATTGCTGGATATATTGCTCGTTAGGTAAATAATTGTATAAATTGTTTACTCCCATGCATGCCGTGTGAACCAATTGGTGATGGCTATTGTATGGCAAAATTAGTTCGTGTGACTCGTCACGACTTCAAATCTGTGTCTTATGTCCAGATTTTAGTACATTC
>WJKO01000359.1 GCA_014729055.1 Promethearchaeota archaeon
ATATAATATAAATTAATTGAGCTTATGGAATCAAATTTTTAAATAGTTGAAAATCAAATTTTTAAATAGTTTAAAATTAAATAAACTAACTAAACAAACTAACAAATAATGTGAATAAACATGAGTTATATACCAAAATATATTCTGAAACGGATGTTCCCAAAGAATAAATGCCTAAAAGTAGTAAAAAAGGACGGAAAAAATTATATTTGGGTACAAATGGTCAATGTCTTATCCCCAATCACCGTACCAGATAAAATTGATATTGGTGATTTTGATATTAATACTGCACCAGATTATATTGATTTAAAAATCAACGGTACCGACATGCCGGTAACCGTAGAAGATGTTAAAAAATATGTAACAATCTGGACTCAAGGTGAGGGGTATAGCTACGATGATATTCTTGAAAAAAATAAAGCAGCGGGTGTTACGATTCCTGTTGGTGGAAAATTAACTCTTCTTATTGACATGGATTATCCAGGGGCAAAAGATGCAGTTACTGGACCCGGTGAATATGAAGTCGCAGTTGATGTATCAATAGATAGTCCTATGTCGGTAAAAGTAAAGGCGAATCTCAAGGATTACGAAGTGGATTTTGATCCTAGTGATACATAAGAATTGTATCTAATCAATTTTCTTTCTATTGGATTGAAATCACAGAATCTAAGATTATCGACTCTTGACTTTCAAGTTTAATATCTACATTTCTCTTTTTTATTTATTTCTGCCTTATTTTGATTGCTATTTGATTATTAGCTTTGTTTTCAAGTTACATGTCTTTGTCTGAGTTCATCTGCCAAATTCATTTTCTTGATTTTCTTCGTAATTTTCTGCGTCGCAAGACCAATCGATATTAGACTTAGTAAAAAGATAATAGGCCATGTATATAATGGAATAGAAATCGGCATATAGAATCGATCGCCGATCATATAGTTCATTGATTGCCAATAAGCGAAATAACCCACTGGAATCGTTACAAGCAAACTAAAAATGCTCAATAACGCATTTTCAGAGAAAATTATTTTGCGTATATATTTTCGTTCCGCACCCATTGCCTTAAATGCAAGAAAATCATCCTCTCGACTTATAAAGCCCATATACATGGTATTGAAACTAAAGAGGACGCCTATAATCATTCCAACTCCGATAAATACGACTAACATCATCATCATCGTCTGCATTAACGTCAAGACCGATTGTTGCGCTTGTTCGGCATCTACCCATTGGATGATGTCAAATTGATTTTCCATATCTTCACGTAAATCAGCTATATCTACATTTGCCCCAGCATCAAACAAGATACCATTTACATATCCGTCCGAGAATCCAAAATAATCTGTTATATTGCTATATTGAAAAGCTTCAATTGTCCATATAACACTAAAATCAATGAGTTCACCAGATAAACCGCCAACCTCAACAGAATAGTTGCCAAATAACCCGATCTCGACATTATCTCCTACATTTATCTCATATTTACCCGCAATACCGTTTCCTAAGATGATCTTGTTAGGTCCGGTATCATCAAGATTTTTTGTATCCCCGTTGATAACATTGACATTCCTAAAGGTTGAATCCACTTCATAACAATCAAGTGCCATGCTACTCTTGAGTTTTCCATCAACAATCAATCTTGAATAAGTAGAGATATACAATTCATAGTGTTCGATAGTATCATCTTCTAGACCATTTATATATGTATCAATATTCGATATGGGTATTGGAGTTTCCATTTTGACTTGATAATCTGCCGTATTATATATCTCATAATTACTAGTCAACGCGCTATACATGTTAGCGACCATCGCAACACTCGTAATTAATATAATCATCGAGGTGGTTATTGCAAGGATGGTTATGAGTGACTTCTTTTTTCTTAGAAATATCTCACGAACTGGTATTAACATGTGAATCGAGCGAAATCCCGGTATCTTGCTTAAAATGGTTTCTGTGTTAAGTTGTTTTACATTCTTTATCCGATTATATACAGCAGACATGGCCTCACGTGGTGTTATTCGCGTAATTGGAAACGCACTAATTCCTGAAAAAAGGATACAAACCACAAATGTGGCTACTGCTGCGATAACATATTCTGCCCAAACTATCGGATAAGCAAGAGATTGAAACGGAAAAAATGATACGAGCAGATTTGTCATTCCAACTGCGAAGTAGTGTCCCAATGGGATACCAATTATAATGCCCACAATGGAAAGTATCATGGTTATTTTCACATAATGACCAATTATCTTCATAGGATTTGACCCCATACTCATGAATAACCCGATATTTTTTCTTTGTGACTGAACAAGACGACTTATCATGCTGAAGATCGCAACGCAACATACTATTAATCCAATCACACCGAAAATGGTACCGAGTTTATCAACAGAACCTGCATCAGCATCAAAGAAATTTCTATCAGCTGTCTCATCATACACGGTAAATTGAACCGAGCTTAGCTCAGCATTTTGAGAATCTAACTTTAAAGTTAACGAGTCTGCTGCACTAAGTGTCATATCCTTATTCAATCGATCGTCAACTGTATACAAAATTTGGTTTACTATAGGCAATCCGCCGAAATAAATATCTTGTACTACGGAAAGATCCATCCAAACAACAGCTAGCTGTCCCATTAAGGTCATTTGAGAAACGGGATCAACTACGTAAATAAAATCCGTATCTTGACCAACGGCTTTTATTGTGAAGTTATCAGAGATCGAATTAAAAGCAACACTTATATTCTCGTCAAGAGACACGTCTTGACCAAGTAAACTACCTGCAAATCGAGATTCAATAATACAATTGTGAGTTGAATTTAGTAAAGTATGATCATCTGAAGAATCTTCACTTAAACTTTCGATGTAGACTTGATTGACTACATTAGGATATTCTATCCCAATTATGATAGCAGGAAATCGCTGTTCTTTATAGAAGATGTCGGTATAGAACTGTAATCGGCCTTCGACATCATCAATATTGTTGTCATTCAAGAATGTTTCATCTTCACTAATCAGAGATATATTATTCTCCGCGATAAAGCTTGAAAATGTAAAACGACCATCTGCAACGTTATTATCAATCAGATTTTCTTCATAGGATGCCATAATCATAGGATATCCTGCCCGCATCCCTAGTAGCATCGTGATTGTTACGGCAACAATCCCTACTATCATGATTGAACGAAACTTTTGGTTCTTAATCTCGCGAAGAGCCTTTATATTCATTATTTTCATGTTAATCTCCCGTAACCTTCTTTGATCTCGGTAGATCGAGGTCATTATCGGTCTTTTCTTGAACTTTCTCAATTTTTCCCATTTTTAGATGGTATATACGATCTGCAAAACGTGTAATGCTTACATCATGACTTACAACAACAAAGGTAATTTTCTCTTGTTTATTTAGGTCTTTCATCAATTCAGCAATTTTCTGTCCCGTTACGTAATCTAAATTCCCTGTCGGTTCATCAGCAACGACAATCTTTGGTTTCTTAACAAGCGCTCGGGCAATAGCAACACGCTGTTGTTCTCCTCCAGAAAGCTGGCTTGGAAACCTCATTTCTTTATCTTCCAATCCGACCTTCTTCAAAATATCATAGGAACGTTGTTTTATCTCACTTTTACTACTATTGCCTTGAAATTCTAGAGCTAAGCCGACATTTTCCCATGCACGGAGGCTGTCCACAATATTAAAAAATTGAAAGATCCAACCAACATCATTTTTTCGGTAAATATGCAACTGATCCATAGAATAATCTTCTAGATTTTCTCCGTCTACAACAACAGAGCCCGCAGTTGGATGATCTATTCCGCCAATCATATTCAGTAAAGTTGTCTTCCCCGCACCACTTGGGCCCAAAATAACAACGAATTCACCTTCGCTTACTTTTAAATCAACACCATCAAGAGCATGAATCTCTGAATCTCCAAATTCAAATGTTCTCTTTAGGTTTGTTGTTTTAACCATCATTTTTCCATTTTCGTCTAAGGTTATCTTCTCCATTATAATATCTCCTTCCATGAGAGAGTATAGGAGAGTATAATATTCTAATCTTTATAATCAAAATGGGAGTGATTTTTAAAAGCACTTCGTCTTGAGAATAAAAATAATCTGCTATCTATTGTGGTCGATAACAAGAGCGCTAAAAAGTTAAAATAAAATAAATAGTGCGATTATTTGGGGGATGTAACACATCTTTTCTCTTTAATATTTCCTAGACATGATTTTATGACGGAGATCAGAATCAAATTTTGAATCCTTGTCTGGTGGAGGATTCAAATCCTTACCGAGTTCTGCTTGAACTCTATTCAAACTCTCTTGAATTTCAGATAGTTTATATTTTAATAATAAAAATCTCATTAATTCATCTAATTCTATGGGTTCCATAACAATTTCCTTCTTTTTTCAATTCAATCATCTATAGTATATTTACTGCTAGAGACTACTACAAATACATCTAGAGATATGAAATATATATATCTTCTTTGGTTATTTTTTTAGAAAGCCAGTGGATTTGGTCTATTTCTTACGAGGATTTGCATAACAATAATCACAATTATGAATGCACCTAAACTTACCGTGATATCCACCGATGTCTCTAGATTTTGTGCACCCACATGCATCTCGCTGTCCTTTGTCCGGTTTTAATTTTATCGTTAAATCATATATATCATTAATCTTTTTTCCATTGATGCAATGAGCTTGGGTTATATCTTTATACCCCACGACATCTGGTTGACAACATGCATGCATTTTAATCTGATTATCGTCACAAATCTCAATAAGATTATCTAATATTTCCTTTTTCTTTGCAATTGACGGTTCTATGATTATTTTTCCCCGAGCTTCCATTCTTCGCGATACTTTTTTATAAATTGTCGCAAAAGAAAAAATGAGATCTCTAACACCCATGGCAGAGAGACTTTGAGCAATATAAGTAAAATCACCTAAATTGTCAAGAGTCCTGTTGTTATTTAGGTTTGTCTTCTTTTTATAAAGCACAATAGGGTCGAATCTCCATTGTAAAGATTCTAAACCAAATTTACTTATTATCCACTTTGCTTGTTCCAACCTTTTTTCCAATGGTATTTTTAATCCAGATTCCAATTCTGATCTACTATTTATAGTAAAGTTGAAAATGTGTCCCTCATATTGAGTAAAAGTAGATTCGTTTTTCTTATAATACTCTATCCACGGACCAAAGTTCTTACTCCACCAGACCCAACATTTGACGTCTTTTGGACTTAACGAGACATGAGAAACGATATTTTTATTAAATGGATTAACAACATCGACGGATTCTTTCTTGATTTTATCGACAACCCACTCCATGAGAAAGCCAGGCACATCAGTTCTCCTTGAACATGAAATAATTTCTGATTTTCTCAAAACTTGATTATTCATATCTGGAGTCATTGTTATCTATTCTCATCAGTAGTCTGTTATCTATAGTAGTTAGTATAACAAAAAGATATAACAAAAAGATATATGAAATTAAAAGTAGTCTGTAATCTATAGTAATAGAGATGGAAATATCATGATGCAAAAGGAAAAAACGGGGAAATTAAACCATGAAAACTATATACACCAGAAGTATGATGCAATTATTATTGGCTCAGGTTTGGGCGGACTAAACTGTGCCAGCATTTTGGCGCTAAACGGCTTAAAAGTCATTGTGCTGGAAAAGAATGGTTTTGTCGGAGGGCGATGTGCTTCATACAATAAGAA
>WJKO01000360.1 GCA_014729055.1 Promethearchaeota archaeon
ATATTGGGATCTAATTCTTTAATCTTCTCGACAATTTCGATTATAGGAGTAGCGGGTCCTAAGAAATTACTTTTATAGCCCTTTTCATGTGCAATTTGTAAGAAATTTAATAATCCAGCAACATGAATACAATCCTCAATACAAGCTGCAAGGATTGTTTTCCTCTCTTTTTTCATATTATCAGTCCCATTAATTAACGAAATTACAAGATTAAAGTCATGATTTTTCTTAAATAAAATATTAAGAAATTTCATAAGGTTATTTATAAAACATAACTATTTTTCTGAGCTAGATTATTCGATATTCCTTTTTAAAGATTACTTAAGAAATATTGCTATGATAGGGGATTTAAATATGGAAAAAATTGATGGTTTTTTAAAATCGATGTTTAAATAAATAGATATAATTTTAATGAATTATAAAAATCAATTTAAAGTTAAAGCGAAAAATTTAAAGTTCTGTTTATTGAATGGAAAGAATAAAGGTAAGAACAATGAAAGTTAAAGTGCGAAAACCGTCCGAGGACGAAATTAAGAAAATGGAATCATGGCCAATATGGACTAAAGAAGTCAGCGAGTTTGATTGGTCTTATGATAGTAAAGAGACTTGCTATTTATTAAAGGGTGAGGTCGATGTAGAAACACCTGATGGGGTTGTACATTTTGAGGCAGGAGATTTAGTAGTATTTCCAGAAGGATTAGATTGTGTCTGGAAGGTCAAAAAGCCAGTTAAAAAACATTATAATTTTGGCTAATTTTAGCTATATAAACTAAATAAACTAATAATACAGAATTGGGAGTCTCCCCAATTTTATTCTATTCTTTATTTTGTTTTATATGTATCATATTTACTCTGGTCAAACATATCACCCAGTCCACCACCGCTGACAGTTTGAAGGCCAAATAACTTCTGCATCGTTGTACTAAATGTAAATGAGTTTAAAAAATACCATGCTGTGAAATTGATCATTCCCTTTGCTGGCCCAAATACACCATCAATATAACCTGCCATCATATTTCCAATATAAAAAACATCATTTGCATTCATAGGAGGAATTGCGACTGGTAAAGGCACCCCATTATACGTATAAAAACCTCTTAAAGCAGTAAAAAAGATAATCATGGGCAAAAATGTGATACAAGTGGGCTTTAGCCTACTAAGAGACATTTTCTGCTGCATCTTCTGAATAAATGGATCACGTCTTTCCCACTTGGATAATTCTTTTTGATAACGTTTAGGATTTTTTTCTTGTAACTCTTCAATTTCTTTTCGCTTGGCTTGATGGTCTTTGATTTGTTTCTGTTTTTCTAATAATCTTTTTGGATTTGATAATAGTTTTTGTAGTCCCACAGTAAACATACCTATCCCAATTGATAGAAAAATGACGAATATGGTTGATCCCGGTGGTCGTTGAATCACAGTCAAAAAGTTTTCCCATTCCGTTCCAAGGATAAGATTTAACATGATTATCTCTCAATTTTTACGTTATATAAATAGAAAATATGAATGTAATTATAAATTTTTGTTGCATTTTTAAAACAACAGTTTTAAGTTAAGTTAGTCCAAGAAATCCACGTAAAGCGGGATATTGCTCGGCAGCAGCTTCCTTAGATATACTTTCGGCATAGTTCTGCATAATTCCAACCATAAGTAACAAACCTGTCCCTGATCCAAGCGCACCCAAGAAGTCCGCGCCGAATGATAACACTCCTACTATAATACCGTTGAGAATTGTTAATGTTGGAATATAACGCTTTAATATTTTCTCTATAACCTTATCTGATCTTCTAAATCCGTCAATTTGCATTTTACTATCGATTATTTGCCCCGCAATATCTCGAGGTGCTAGACCACTCACCTCCACCCAAATTTTACCTAATCCAATACACAGTAAGATGAATATCAGTAAGTAGAGAACGGCATGTAAGACCGGCCAGTTTCCTGCATCTCCTGAGATTAAGGAACTTAATCCATTTGGTGGCGTCAAGAGATAGGCAAACCCTCCGACAGGCCTCATCTGCCCTTGTGCCCCCGCTTCTTCGGGAAATTGAGCTATTAGGTCTAGGAACGGAGCCCAGTTGGGATGATTCAACCTGAAAGATGCATTCGGTCCTGCAAGTAATTGTGCAAAGAATAAAACGTTGGCATATAATGCTTGCGCCAATATTACCGGAATATTTGATACATACATTAATTTCATAGGATATTTGCCCTTAAATCCACTATAACCAGCGTACGATAAAGGTATCTCTATACGCATCGCTTCAAAATATACAACTATAACGAATATAATTATGGTAGTGAATACCCCAAAAATTCCAGGAGCTCCATTTGCTCGTATAAACGTCTCGCCAACACTAACACCTTGACTCGGATCGAAAATCGACTGGAAAAATGCTACTATCGCACCGCGGTATAATCCATCACCATCATTATCCGTTGAAGTTGGCACGAATGAAAATGAATTCCATAGAATTTGTCCAGCAACACCTGCTGCAATAAATAGCGATACACCACTACCGACACCCCAACCCTTTTGCAACATCTCATCTAAAAGCATGATTATAACAGTTGCTGCTAGAAGTTGCATAAATATCAATATCATATCTCCTACCGCAAGCTGACCTTCTCCAGTCCCAGGTTCACCAAAAGCACCACCTAAAAGATATGCTACACCTTGAAATATTGTTAACAATAATGCCATGACTTTCTGTGCACCAGTAAACAATCCTCGATCGACAGGATCTGACATGTTTACATTAATGATTTTACTACCCACTAGCAACTGCATAATTAATCCTGCTGTTACAATCGGACTTATTCCCAATTCAGTTAATGTACCCCGGGAAGATGCTAAAATAACCCGCAACCAATAAAAATAATCCTCTTGACCAGCAAGGTTTACACCATATAATGGTGTATTACTCATAATAAGATAAATAATAAGTGCCACCAGAGTCCAGATCATTTTTTCTTTAAAACTTACTTCACGATCTGGTTGCTTCACTTCGGGCATGATTCTAACTGCGGGTTTAAAGAAGTTAAGGAATTTACTCGGCATATACTTTTCTACCATTAAGTCGTTTGTATCGTAGTTATTCTTTTTAACATCGAAATTTTAAATCTCGTTCTAGTGATCTGAAATTTCGGTATAGGTTAAGTTATTAATTTTGCTTTATGAAAATTTTGGTACAGTTGGCAACAATTTTTTAAAAGTATAATTATATTTTAGGTTTTTGCTAGTCGTTTGTATCTCAAGGAAAACATGATGTTCTCTCATTTTCTGTTTTTCCTTTGCTGTGAGTGAATTCGGAATAATAATAATAGTATGACTAAGATGGTCAGCGAAGTTGAAAGAAACATAAAAATTCGAACCCATGTAGTCGTTGTGTCAATAATAGACGGATTAATAAAATTAATCGAATCAATAATTACGCTAATAATACTCACGATTGTGAATGCAAATAAAATGTTATTAACAACGCGATTATTTTTCTTTTCAACTTCAGCTAGCCCCGCTTGATAAAGGGCATCAAAGGGCATCAAGGTTCGTTTCATCTAAAACAACTCGACTCGTAAAAGGACAAACAAGGATAATTCGTTCGGGTTGTAAAAAATCAGAAGGAATATCTTTATGATATCTTTAAAACTAATCAATCTTTAAAATCATGTATTCGTTAAAATTAGTAAATTCTTAAAATTAGTCAATCTTTAAAAAAAATTACTCGTTTATTTATTTATTAAAGGACCCGTGGCCTAGCTGGATAGGGCGTCACCCTCCTATATAAAATAGGATAAAAAAAATGGAGAAAGGTGAATATCGCGAGTTCAAATCTTGCCGGGTCCGCTTCTTTCTTCTTTTAGGTTGTTGTTGCATTCTTATCTTTGTGCCTTCTTGGATGCAATCCAATTTTTAAAATTATTCCATGTTATTGGAATTATGGTATCCGGTTGCATACGGGCTCTTATATCTGCGATTAATGCCAACCATCCACCGATATTCATAGCACTAAATGTCAATACTAAATCGATAGGTTCATGGAAGAAAAACATTACACCGCACATCATAATTTCAAGAAGGGGAATAAATATCACGCGTTGATGTTTTCCTTTCCATGTTGCAACGAGCAAGAATAATACATACAACAAGTGAATCCATAACAACAAACTTATGTTTGCAGTGAACCATATATCAAGTATTGCATCTAGAAAGAACGCAATTCCCCCAAGAAAGATGAGCCATGCCATTTCTAGAGTTTTTTGCCGTGGATATTTCAATATTTTAGCGATGATAAGCAATATGATGATGACAAATGCAAACATGAATATCATACAAAACATGGTCGTATATCGATTTCGACTTATGACAAAATCTGTATCAGTGAGTTCAAGTTTAATTCGCGTATCGTTTTCAAGGTTAAGAACGTCAAACCACCAGAGGATCCCACAAGTAGTATCATATAATGCTTG
>WJKO01000361.1 GCA_014729055.1 Promethearchaeota archaeon
ACAAGCGGCTTTGAATTCGGGTCCCGTGAAGGAGGAACTCGAGATGGCGTTATATTTGGGTAGAACGATTGTTCCCATTTTTGAAGACCCCGATGACATGAGTCTAAGCCTAAAAATTAAGCGGGGCGTGCAATTCGTCAAGCAGAAACTATATAGAATCATCCATGACATTGAGGTGATACTTAAACTGGCAGACGCCCCCTCGGGAGTGGCGTTCGAACCTCAATTCAGAAAATATCATGGAATTAGGCTGACATCGGCAGAGCAAGCCGCCATGCTGGAGCTGGAATCGCTCGTGGGAGATCAGATCCCTAAAGTATCCATAATAAAATGGAATACATTTGGGTTTGTAGCCTCAGACAACCATATCACAGAACTCGGATTGTACGATAGAGGATTAACCAGTCTCCCAGATATTATAGGTAACCTTACATCACTCGAAACGCTATGGTTGAATGATAATAAGTTATCCTCTCTCCCGGAGAGTATAGGTTCCCTCACATCACTTAAAATACTATATTTATGGCGTAATAAGTTATCCTCTCTCCCGGATATAATACATAAAATGACATGGCTCCAAGTGTTAAGATTAGGTGGTAACAAACTTTCATCTCTCCCAGAGAAGATAAACAAATTGATAGGGCTTAAAGTGTTAGATTTGAACTTGAATCAATTATCATCTCTCCCAGAAACGATAGGTTCTCTCATATCGCTTAAAGAATTACATTTAATGGGCAATAAGTTATCCTCTCTTCCAGACAGCATAGGTTCTCTTACATCGCTTAAAGAACTATATTTGATTGATAATAAGTTATCCTCTCTCCCGGACAGCATAGGTTCGCTAAAATCACTAGAAATAATACGGTTGAATAGTAATAAGTTAACCTCTATCCCGGGTAGGATAAAAAGAGAACTCAAAAAACTAAAAGACAACGGATGTTATGTATTCGGAGTTGACTTATAGTCTAAAAAGAACACCAAAATTACACCCGTATCAAAGATCCCCACAACAACGGAGAGTGTGGAATACGCTCGGCTCAATATTTACAGCCGAATATCTTCTGGAATACCTTGTCTTTGATGTCCTTTCTTCATGTACCATCTTCCCGTTTTTCCCGTCCGCCCGTCTGTCATACGTGCATACAATCCGTTAAAACGTTATTGCCTATATGTCAATTTGGTTCTTATATTGCTTAATATTTCATTTCAAATTTGGAAAATTGGGAAAATGTTACAGGTCACATCGTTTCTTCAAAAAATGAATAGTGTTCGAACAAGTTTCCGAATATATGATTTATTTCATCAATAAATTTAAGAGTTCGTTCTTGAGATCCTTCCCGGGATAATTCTGTATATTGTTCGAAGCATTGATCCAGTCTAGTTAGATCTGCATTTGAAAATTCTGTAAAGTCAGGAATTAAAATTTTCTCTACATCACTGGGCTCTAGCTTTTTTAATCCGCCGCCGTAATGTCGCAATTGAAGCCGAACTGTATCTTCCCCGTATTCTGAAAGAAAAAATGATATTAACGCCTTATTAAATCGCATGAATCTCTTATCATTTGGATATATTCCATGGAAAGAGGTTAAGTTCAAACATGCTGTGTCATTGAGAATAAATTGAATTTTTCCTCGATTAAATACTTTAATTAAAACTGGAGCGACTTCTCTATGTTCCATAAAATACCAGATCCTTCTATTTCTTGTGAGATATCTCTTATCTATTTCTTGTTCAATGCCCGTATCCAGATAGCGTTTTACAGATGCATTCCCAATTTCTTCTTCAATACTTAACAAATAGACTTTTTTATCGTCGTTTTTTAATTGATTATAGTCGTGCCATGTAAATATCGGCGGTGATATATCTCTTGCTTTTGTAATAATGGGTAATAAATACCTTTCGGGGATCTTCCATCTATTTATTTCACTTTCAGAAAGCGTAAAGAAATTATTTGCACCCGTTGCAATACCCCTAATCACCTTATAATAAAAACCCAAGGGTATAAAATGTTCTAACTCGCCGTAATTCTTTCTTTTATTACTGAATAAAGAGATCCATTTTTTTGCTGGGTTAAGTTGTTTAACCTTATATTCAGAATATATGAGATTTGCAATATTTTGCTTCAATTTGCCATCCTTTATATAACTATTATCGGTGACTACATTGAAAATATCATCCAGATTGTTAATTGTAGTAGTCTTAATGAATTTTATATTATGTTCGGGACTAAAATCGCTATTATCAATTAAAACTATCAAACATGAAGACATTACATCATTAAATACAAAATCCTTAGTATCAAAATATATTAGCGCTTCTATTCGGATATTTTTCAGCAGAATATCCTTTACTTTTACTCCATAATTTGCATTGAGAAATTCTGAT
Source organism: Promethearchaeota archaeon (assembly GCA_014729055.1). Lineage (GTDB taxonomy): Archaea > Asgardarchaeota > Lokiarchaeia > Sigyniarchaeales > Promethearchaeaceae > WJKO01. The sequence goes on from WJKO01000361.1 coordinate 2,386, forward strand.
GGTATGATAAACGCCAGTTTTCCTCTTTTTTTTAATAAGGTGACACAATAGACCAGAAATAGTGCATATAAACCCGTGAACTTATCCAAATCTACTCCTACCGAATTAGAAACAACTTGGTGATATAAAGAAAGTCTCTCGATTTTGTTGCTTTTAATATACGGAGGATTCGCAATGATTATATCGAATTTTTCCTCTAAATTATTTTCAAAAAAGTCTTCGTTAATCAAATCCAAATGACCTTTATTTTCGAATAAATTAATTTTAGTTATTAGTATCATTAAATTATCTCGGTCAAATCCGTAAATTCTGAACTTATTTTGCCCATTTTCCTTTTTGATACTTTTCAGAATCTCTTTAATCAGAATCCCCGTGCCAATCGCAGGATCGAGAATCTTTTTCGGTTTTTGATTTAGTAAAACCCATTTAGCCATGAAATTTGCGAGAATACTGGGCGTTACGAATTGTCCTTTACTTTTTCTTCGTTTAAAATCTATCTTATTAAGAATTTTACTATCAAAAAAAGTGTTAAATTCTGTATTGTCAGTATCATCTTGTGTTATATTTAGAATTTTATATAATTGATATACGAGTTTTTTCCGATCTAACACCTCGTCCCGTTTTGCCATTATTATTAATCCATATAGTTCTTTTAATATTTCTTCATAGAAGTAATAGCGTAATCTAAAACTTGAATCTTTACAGGTTATGATCATATAGGAAAAAAGGGTATTTAAATCTTACGGCAAATCTATATACTCTGGTTGTCACTATAAGCCCAAAGCCCACTAAAAGTCTAAAAATAAAGTAATTTATACATTAAAACCTTGGTTAAAACCTTCTTTTTTTTATGTCATTTCAGATTAGAATTAAATAAATTTACATTTTTTACCTTCGTAAATTATGTTCGGGAAATGGCGAGAATGTGTTTAGGCGGTGGTTTCCGGCGGTTCGGTATGCCTGAAAGGTTCCGTTTCTGTCCCATCGGCGTAGAGTGGGGGCGGACACGCCGATTTGTGCCGCGGCTTGTGAGATGCTCAGCATGTGAGGGTGGCATGGGAGATGTTAATTAAGTGCGGTTGTTATATAGATCATAAGCGGATTGTTAT
>WJKO01000362.1 GCA_014729055.1 Promethearchaeota archaeon
AAAATAACTTGTTTCGTTCCAATGCGGTAATTATATTGGTTTTTTTAAGTATCTCTCAGAGTATTTTAGAAATATTTGTATATAAAAACAATGATGGTATCGAAAAACTCATTTTCTCTCAACAAATAGGTGAAAAACCGAATTCAGAAACAAAATCAGATTACGAATACGTAAATAATTTAAATTCACTGTCCAGTTATGATCCTAACATTGTAGAATTGACGTCTTTCTTAGAGGACAGGAAAGATACTCAGATCAATCCAATTCTGATCTCCATGCTTATATATGCTTCGATCGTAAATAATTACGAATATTCACTGAGCTCTGATGACTTGGTATTAATATTTGGAAAGAAAGGTATTTTTGCCGAAATTATGCACACTTTAATTAAAAAAAAAATAGATAATAAGGACGAGTTTCAGAAAAAACATATATTGACTAACTGGCAGAATATATACTCCAAGATATATCATAAAAACGATTTAACCGTTGACCTTTTCGCTTATCATGCCTATTTCTCGTTAATATTAAAAGCGTTCCAAATAAACAGTCTGAAACGAAGAACTATCAAAAAAAAATGTATTAAAGTTGTAGGCAAGGATCCATTTGACTTTCTTTATTCTGAAAAATTATTGATTCACTTGATGAAATCATTCCTTGGTGGATTTATTACTGAAGGAACAGATTTATTTACCAAATTATATCAAAATCTTATCCAAATATCAACAAGACATTCATTAGGAGAAGTCTACACACCCAAAGAATTGATAAAATTGATGATAGATGCGAAGTTAAAAAATCAGAAATATTTTCTCGATCCTGCTTGTGGAAGTGGCTCCTTCCTTATTGAATTAATGAATATAATATTAAATCTCCGAGATCGCGATTCAATTTCAGAATATAAGGTATATGGAATAGACATCAATCCACTCGCGATTGAAGCTACAAAAACTAATGCTCTGCTTCTTTTAAGAAAAAAAATGATTAATTCACAAAAGGAATCTCCGGAAGACAATTTACCAGAGGTTTTATTGATAAATGACGATGCAATTGACCCTGCAATGGAAGCGACATTGAATAATTTAAAAAATAAAGCAGATATGATCATCGGAAATCCGCCATGGATTAATATTTCTAGTTTATACAATGCCAAATCTAAGAAAAGACTAAAAGAAATCGCTGAAGATTTACATCTCCTATTCGGTCCTGAGGGAAAAAACACAGAAATATGCACAATCTTTTATAATAAATGCAGAGATCTCTATCTAGCACCAGATGGAGAGATCTTTTTTATTTTACCTGCGTCCGTATTAAACGCACGACAACATGTTTTCTTTCGTTATTTTCCGGGATTTATAAATTTAGAAGCATGGTATTTTTCAGAAGACCTCTTCAAAATACATAGTATAATCTTTTATGGGCAAAATAAGAAAGATACTAGAAAGAATAAGATACACACGGTTATTAAAAATGATAAAAGTCGATTGCAAATTCTACACAAACTTTACGAGATAAAATTAAAAGATAACAATATTAAATTCAAATTAAAAGAAAAAGCAAAAATGAAGCCCTTATTTATTCGATGGCATAAAAATTATGATATTTATCCCATGGTCGGTCGATATAATAAAGAGCTTAATTCTGACAATATTATCTCATCTGTTGTTCCAAAGAAATCCTTTTATTATTCTCAAGTGAAGGGAGGGGTCAGAGTTGTCCCTAGAAGATGGCTAGTAATTCAAGAAAGACCACCGTTCGAAGATTATGTCGAAATTCATCCAGATCTGAGGCAACAAGCAAAATCAAAGTGGGCAAATCCTCCATATAAAAAAAGCATTGTAGAAAAAGACTACATACATCCTTTTTTAAAGTCCCAAGGATTAATTCCGTTTATGTTCGTTAAAGCAGAAGTTGCTTTTTTACCGATTAATCCACAAAAATCAGAAACTGGTAAATTAGACTTTTTCAATATACATTCATTAAAACCTCATGGGAGAAGACATTATGATTTACTAAATGAAGAATTCAAGAAACTTATTAAACCCTCTGCAAGCATGAAAAATATGAAAAACAATATTACATATAACGGAAGACTTATTCCAACAACGGAGATTTATGCGGGCGGTCTAAACTATATCTTAATTCATAATTCGATAGGTTCCATTGTGAAGAGTGCAGTAATTTCATTCCCCGTCATACTTGATAATTCTCTTTATTACTTCTTTACTGATAAAAAATACGAAGCTTATTACCTTTTAGGTATATTGAATTCAGAATTAATGACAAAACTTGTGAAGAGAATAGGAAGCACAGGCGCCAGAGGCAGTTTAAGAAATATTCATAAAAACCCCTATAAATTTTACATACCTAAATATACAGGTAAACCCATACAATTGAAAATATCGAAACTGGCTATAAAAATTGAGTCATTTGTCTTCAGTTTTATTAGAAAAGAATTGGATCTTGCACGAAATGTAGATTTCAATTTGAACTACCTCGAAATTCTTTACTCTATGGAAAAGAAAGTAAAAACAAGGACCATGCAAAAACGTCTATTTGAAGATGAAACGTATCAAGGTTATCGGATGCAATTGGATGAATTTTTTGGGGAGTTAATTAAATAGATGTTTCTAAAGATCTCTAGCTTCCATTTTATATTTTAAAGATTTTTTATGTTGACCCATGTTAGCATATATTTCTGCTAAATGTTCATAAACTTGTTTCTTCTCCGCTGAATGACCAATCTGATCATAAATATCCAAAGATAACTCTAATAACTCTATCGATCTATCATATTGTTTGAGTTTTTTATTTACAACAGCGATATTTATCATTGCCTTTGCCTTTTGGGGTAAGTTACCAAATGCTTCAGCTATTTTCATTTGTTGCGTATATCCAGAAACGGCAGACTTCTTGTCTTTTAAGATATCATATATTTCTGCGAGTTCTCCATAAATATCTGCTTTATGATATGTGTTAGTTTTTAACTTTCGTGCTTGATTTAGCCATTGCATTGACTTCTTATAGACTGCTTGTTCTTTGTATACTTTTCCAACATTCATGAGCAATTCCACCTTATCAGGACAATCTCCCAAAGGGGCGATACCCTCAACAGCTTCAGAATAGTTTCTTAATGCCCCTTGCATGTTTCCTTCTTCATATAAAGCGTATCCGTCATCAATTAGATCTCTAATCCTCTTTACCAGATAATTTGAAGTTACTCGTGGGTGTTCGATAATTTGCAATTTCTCAATTCTCTTATCGCCCCACTTTTTTCGCGAAGATTCCTTGATATTTAGTTTTATTTTCTCGTAGATTTCATCATTTTGTTCTTCGATGACAAAAGATAATGCCTCGTTAAACGCGTTATACGCGGTAAGATACTCTCCTTGGACTTGATAAGTCGCGGCCATATTATTCAAATCAATTGCTTTAAAAATGGCATTATCTTCTTGAGAGTCAACTTCTAAGGCTTTCCCAAAAAATTGAAATGCTTCGTTATAATGTCCTTGTCGAAAATGAATTATACCCAGAGAATTATTTGCCATTGATTGTAACATAAATTCATTGTTTTGATTTGCAATGTCTAGGCAGTTTTGCAACCAAAGCTCAGCTTCATCATAGTTCTCTTTCATTTGATAAGCCAAGGCCATGTAATAATATACGTTCGCTTGCCCAATTTGGTTGCTTAAGGTTGCATAAATATCTTGACTATTTGTCGCAAACTCTAATGCATGATCATATTCTTCCATAAAAATATTATCGATTGCCATTTTCATCATGCATTCAGCTTCTCCGTGCACATCACCTACCTTTTTAAGATAAACATCTGCTTGTTCTAAGTATTTCATTGATCTTTTATAGTCTTCAGCACGTTTATATGCCTCACCGAGTTTCATAAGATTTTCAATTGTTCCTCGTATATATCCTAATTTTTTGTATTTTGAATACGCCTCATCAAGATTTTTTATTGATTCCTTGATTTCACCCGTATTCAGATTATATTCACCTAATAAAGACAAATATTTCGGTTGATTCCATTCATCCTTGTTTTTTTCTGCTGTCTTCAATGCATCTTTTAAATTTTGATAAGTATAATCTTCCATATTCTTTTCTCTCCCCATTTACATATAATTATCTTTTCATTTATGCCTATTCTACATACGACTACTCTTTATATTTCCTATAACTCAAATCTTTCTCTCGAGAACATTTTTTCCCTATAATTCAAATACCAGATGATTTTAGGGGTAAATTTAACAATTACTCTCTTCTTCTTATTTAATTTACTAAATATAGGATATTTTTTAAGCATTTTATTAAAATAATTGTCAAACTCAGAATCGGTCTCGCTATATATTTCAGGAATTGCAGAAGCTTGAATTGCTTTAATCGTTTTCACGGATGACCAATCAATCTCGATTTCATCGTGAATTTCATAAAAAACCTTCGGATTTTCCTTGATATTAGAAACTTTTTTTGAATGTTTGCGAACTGATACAAATACATCGAGTTCATCATTTGCGTATTCTAAAGCTGTTGCATCGGGGTTTCCCTCAAGATCCGAAGTAGCCATTGTTAAGATGTTGTGTTTACTCAGATATTGGAGAATATCCGATTTTAGTTCATCTTTGTTCCGCATTTTCATATATATTTTCTATGCCTTGATGTGATATATGAGTTTTTACTTTGTTTATTTGCAAAAAAATAATTAGCTATTTGAATATTCTCAACTAATTAAGCATAAACAATTTTATAGAACATACAAAATTTGGTGTTTTAATTTGGGAAAAAAATATGAAGAATTACATAAACTCTCACGGGAAAATCCAGATAAATTCTGGGGAGATATCGCGGAAGAGGTTTTTTGGTATAAAAAATGGGACAATGTTCTTGACGATAGTAACTCACCCTTCTTCCGATGGTTCACTGGGGGTGTAACCAATACATGTGCAAATGCCATTGACAGGTGGATTGGTAAGACTGGTGAAGAAGAACTGCCAGATAAGTCAGATCAACCAGCCTATATCTGGGAGTCGCCAGATCTTGGTTTATCACGAACCATTACATATAAGCAACTATATGAAGAGGTTAACGAATTTGCGGGTGTTTTAAAAAACAGTGGAGTTGGAAAGGGTGACCGTGTTATCATTTATATGCCAATGATACCAGAAGCATGTGTAGCTGCACTTGCTTGTTCACGGATAGGTGCAATTCACAGCATTGTCTTTGCTGGCTTCTCTCGAGATTCACTTGCATTTAGAATAGACGATGCAAAACCGAAACTCTTGATTTGTGCAGACGCGGGTTACAGAGCAGGAAAGGCTGTGCCGTTAAAAGGTATCGTTGATGATGCACTTGACATGGCAAGTCATAAACCTGAGCTCGTCATCATAAAAGACAGGGGATTGGCAAAACCTAACATAGTCGAAGGGCGAGACGTCTTCTGGAAAGACATTCTTAAGGAAAAGGGTGAAGACTTCGTTGAATGCGAAAAGATGGAAAGCACCGATCCTCTCTACATTCTGTACACGTCAGGCACGACTGGAAAGCCAAAAGGCGTTTTGCGAGATACTGGCGGACATTTAGTGGCACTTTATCATTCAATGGGCTCGATTTATGATGTAAGAGATAAGGATGTCTATTGGGCAGCAAGCGATATAGGTTGGGTTGTCGGACATTCATACATAATATATGGTCCGTTATTCAAAGGTTTAACCTCAATAATATACGAGGGAACGCCAATCCATCCAGATGCTGGCGTATGGTTTAGAGTAATTGAGAAATACAAAGTCAATTGCTTGTTCACATCACCGACTGCGTTTCGAATTCTTAAGAAATATCCAGAAAAAGATGTATTTGGAGCCGATTTAAGTTCACTTAGAGCTATATTTCTGGCGGGTGAACCTTTAGATGCCCCAACATATAAATGGGCTACAAAGGCAACAGGTAATAAACCCATAGTCGATCATTACTGGCAGACAGAGACTGGTTGGGCGATTCTTGCAGGACATCTTGGAACAGAAAAGGTGATAACGGAGGAAACTGAATCCCTTCCCGAAAATGGTTTTAAAATAAAACCAGGTAGCCCCACTTGGCCTTCGTGGGGTTGGGAACTAAAAATAGTCGATGAAGAGGGTAATGAAAAACCCGCAGGAGAAAAAGGTTATTTAGTAGCAATGCCACCAACACCTCCTGGCGTGTTACTCACCGTTTACGGAAATGATGAACGTTATATCGATTCATACTACAATGATAAGAAATTTGAAGATAATATAGTATATACGACTGGTGACTATGCAATAATCGATGAAGACGGGTACTATTACGTATTAGGGCGTGCAGACGAGGTTATAAAGGTTGCTGGGCACAGATTGGGCACAAGAGAAATCGAAGAAGCAATCAGTTCGCATGAAAGTGTGGCAGAGGTCTGTACGATTGGTGTCGCCGATGAAGAGAAAGGAAGTGTTCCTGTTGCAATGGTCGTATTAAAACCAAAGTACGATGGTAATGACGAATTGAAGAAGGCAATCAACAATATTGTGAGGAAAAACGTAGGTCCGATAGCCAGTCTTCATCGAATTGAATTCGTAACAAAACTACCTAAAACAAGATCTGGAAAAATCATCAGAAGGGTTATAAAAAACCTTTTTGAAGACAAGGATGTTGGTGATCTATCCACAATCGAAGATCCATCCGCAGTGGATGTTGTTCGTAAGGCAATACAAGGCAAATAACCGAATAAAAATTTTTAAACTCCATTCTTTTTTTATCTAAGTAAAATATAAGAATCTTAGTTAGTATATATAAAACATAGCGTTTAAACCCAAAATATGAATGTATAATAGGAAATTTGATTCTTCTTCAAAAATATGGAGCTAACCTTAATGGACATTGAACACATAATAATCATTTTTCAAATCATAATGATGATTCTGTTTATCCTTATTTTGTTCTTGACACAACGATTTTTAGTGAAGAAAGAAGTTCACTTTAAGCAGCTCAAAAAGGAAGCAGATCTCGAAAAAACAATAGGAAAATACTTTAAAAAAGAAGATGCTGAAGTCCAAAAGAAAAAGTTTAAGAAAATTGAATCAATTAAAGC
>WJKO01000035.1 GCA_014729055.1 Promethearchaeota archaeon
GAACGTAATAGACTGGTTAACTTTAGGAAATTCAGAGATGGTTTTTGTCTTTGATGAAAGTCATAATATCCCTCGTGGTACGAGAGAATTTTCATCAGCAGCTATGTTCGGATTGATTCAGGGGTATGTTAATTGGTTATCCACTAATCCTTTCCTTGCGTGGATCTATCCGATATGGGCCTATAGAACTCTTAAAAAATATATACCTAAAGAAAAAGATAAAAAGAAAAAGAAGAAGAAAGAAGAAGATGAAGAGGATGTTGAAGAAGAACTAAAATTCCGGACTTCATCATTTTTCGCCCAAAAAATTAACTGGTATCGTGTAGAGAAGAAATATGATCAAGCTTTGAAGCTTCTCTATAGAAGAATTGATAGAAAAATAAACAAAATGATGGGAACGGTACCACCAACGGTTGATAATGTTATAGAAAGAATAGAAACCAGTAGAGGAAAATATATCAAAAAAGATGATTTAAAAAGAATGCGTAGTTTTCTCGAACAAATGGAGGAAATAAAGAAAGGAGACCATAAAGTTGAGGAAATTGAAGAATTTAATGATATTTTCTTCGAAATGAGCTGGTTTGAAGAAAACTTCTAAACAAATTACAAATTAATATATTACTAAAATTATGCGTACAAATATAATAAAATAATAATAATCAAGAAATAAAAAAAAGTTGAATAAATATGGCAACAGAAGCACCTCAAAAAAGTTCTGAAGAAAGTTTCGGTATTGACGTATCTGCTGTGCGAGAAATTGCACAAGATGTATTGTCTGAAGTATCAAGGGTAATAGTCGGTTATGGAGACATTCTTCAGAATTTATTTATTGCTGTTTTAGCAAATGGGCACTGCCTATTAGAAGGAGTTCCTGGACTAGCAAAGAGTGTTATGGCTAAAACCTTCGCGAAAGTTCTTGGTGCATCATTCAAAAGGATCCAGTTCGTACCAGATTTATTGCCTGCAGATATTACAGGCGCTATGGTCTATAACAACAAAACTGGTGAATTCGAAGTAAGAAAGGGTCCTATTTTTGCTAATTTTGTGTTAGCAGACGAATTGAATAGAACAGCACCTAAAACTCAAGCTGCAATGTTGGAAGCTATGGGTGAAAAGCAAACAACAATAGAAGGTCAAACCTTCCCAATGGAAAATATTTTCACAGTCATGGCTACTCAGAACCCAATAGAACAAGAAGGTACTTATCCTCTGCCAGAAGCTCAGCTGGATAGATTCCTATTCAAGCTCTGGCTTGATTATCCTGATGAATCGGGAGAAGTTGAAATCATGCGTCGACAGTTATCTGGAAGGAAAATTGATGTAGATATTATAACTGATCCAGAAGAACTATTAGAATTACGAGACTTAGTTGATCAAGTATATGTTGATCAGATTATTCTGCAATATATACGGGATATTATTCATAAAACGAGAACCGACCCACAAATATTAATGGGAGCTGGTCCACGTGCAAGTCTTGTTCTAATGAAATGTTCTAAAGCAAGAGCGGCACTTTTAGGACGTAATTATGTTACACCTGATGATATACGAGACCTATGTATACCTGCTTTGAATCATCGTTTGATGTTAAAAGCAGAAGCTGAGCTCGAGGGTGTAAATGTAGTAGCAGTGATTAACCGAATTTTAGACGAGACTCCATGTCCTCTATAAAATTTGTTATTTAAAACAGCAAAAAAATAAAAATAGTATGTGTATAATATGCTTGGTGGAAAAGGTCGAACATTGGTATTATTTGGAGTGTTCTTCTTATGTGCGGGATTTGCATTCGAAGTAGATTATTTTATAGTATTTAGTCTATTTTGTCTCTTTGCAACGGTATTCAGTTTGCCACAATTTGACGCATCTTTAAATATCGACGATCTCAAAGTGGAAAGAATACTCGAATCAAAAACAATGTTCCAAGACTCTTTTCTGCACGTAAAAGTAAAAGTAACCAACAATGGTGGAAAACAATTCAATTTCATCGATATCTTTGATGACTATAATGCTGAGACTTTTCACCTTGTTGCGGGAGAGAATTATATATCGACGAGAATAAATCCACATCAGACAATTGTCTTCTCTTACATAATTGAACCAAAGATACGCGGCGAATATGATATAGGACCTTTAACCGTTGTCGTTAAAGATCGCTTGGGTTTCAATTCTGAAGAACGCGTCGTTCCGGACTCAATTGATGACATAACCATATATCCTCCCTATGAAATTATTAAAAAGATTGAAGCTATGGCCCAACAACGTGCAATAAATCGCTCATTTGGTGTCCATCGTTCAAGAATCAAAGGTATGGGGACTGAATTTTATGGTATGCGAAGATACGTTTATGGTGATCAATTTCGAAGCATTGACTGGAAGGCTAGTGTTCGGTCACAAAAACTAATAGTCAAAGAATTTGAAACAGATCGAGCTATCAATGTTATTATTATGATAGATTCAAGTGAATCAATGGCTGGTGGAGCTGTGGACAATACAAAATTTGAGTTTTCAATAAGAGCAGCAATGTTATTGACAAAGATAGCCCTCGAACAGAAAGATCGAGTGGGAGCTATCACTTTTAGTGACAGAAAACATTACAGATTCTTAGAACCCAGTGGTCGAACATCACATTTCTTTACAATGCTCGATTTCTTAGGAAGAGTTATGCCAAAGTTTGAAGCAAAATTTGAAGAAACTTGTGAGGAGTTTTGTCGCAGATATTCGAGAAGAAGTTTAATAATTATCTTGTCTGACCTTGAAGGATCACAGGAAGACATTGCGCTCGGTGTTAAAAAGTTGAGGGCATATGGACACACTGTTATGGTTATATCGCCATTCTCACCTTGGTTCGAGGCACATGAATTAGAATTATCACCTACTGATAAAGCACTTGCTGAGGCGGTTTCAGAGGAAACGATGGAACATCTAATAGAACTTAAACCAAAACTCGAGCAGTTTAATGCACAAATTATTTACGTGGGTCCAGATGATTTTCTCAATGTAGTACTTGCAGAATATGCTAAAGCAAGAAAAGCGGGGAAGGGAGAACACTAATGAGTATACAGCTGAATAAGTTTAGGAATTTCCTTGGAGCAAATCCCATCATTCTTGTAATGAAAGTTGCTTTAATAGGATCTTTCATCTGGTTGATTACGATGTTTATTCCGATTATTGATTTTGAGATTGTCCAATTCACCAGACTTTTACAATTGTTTGAAGCTTTAAGAAACATTATTACATTTGTACTCGTCATGGGATTATCTTATTTATGGTTAGGTTTAGTAAAAGCCAGCGTCGGTATGTTCTCATGGGCGCCTTATTATGAACAATCTAGTTTAGATCAGCTTGGAAATCAGATTTATAATAATGTCATTGCTC
>WJKO01000363.1 GCA_014729055.1 Promethearchaeota archaeon
GTTTCGCGATATGGGGGTGAAGGCGATTCATCTCGATTTTCATCGTCAAACCCTTCATCGATATGAACCAATCCGTCTTTAAGTATCTTACGCACATGCGCATCAGCCAATCTAAAGAATTTCTTACGCCCTCGCTTGTCGTACTTTACAAGATCTGCGGAAGATAATATTCTGAGCTGATATGATATTGCAGGTAGAGATGTTCCAATATAATCCCGTATTTCATTAACCGTTAATTCTTTATTTTTCGATAAAAGACTCAATATTTCGATTCTGGTTTCATCTGATAGTGCTGAAAAGAACCTTGCCAATTTCCTTGTTTTATTCATTTATACACCTCTCTATATTTCAAAAGTTATCTAATCATTTTAAACGTTGGTGCAAAAAATTATAATAACTATGTAGGATTTACGTATTTTCTAAAAATCCTTTACTAAAAAAACGATAGAAAAAAAGGTTTTTTTTGGTCTTCAACATTTTCTCAAGAATATGTTACTTCACACGCTGAAGAGCATTCTTTATCGCTTGAATTGCTATGTTGGCATGATCTGAATTTATGATCAAAGGTGGTAACATTCTTAACACAGATAAACCCGCAGGAAGAAATAATGTCTTTTCTTTCATTGCACAATATCTGAGATAGGAGCCAGCCCTAGAACGAAGCTGTAATCCTATTAAAAGACCTAATCCTCGTATTTCTCGGATCATTTCAGAGTTAAGTTTACTTAGATCATCAATAATCATTTTTCCCATTTTTCCTGCATTCTCTGGCAGTTTATCATCTAATAAAGTCCTAATAGTAGCGACCCCCGCAGCTGCTGCCAATGGATTACCGCCAAAGGTTGACGCATGTTCTCCTTTTTTCAAATTATACCATATTTCGGGAGATGATACGACAGTACCCATAGGAAATCCTCCACCCGTTCCTTTTGCGGTGCAGAGGATATCTGGGACAATATTATAATGCTGACACGCAAACATTTTACCACATCGCCCCATACCAGTTTGCACTTCATCAGCGATGAATAGAATTTCTTTTTCAGAACATAATTCTCGCAATTCTTGGGCAAAATCCAGCGTGGCGGGATATACGCCGCCTTCTCCTTGTACCAATTCTGTTATCACTGCTACTGTGTTTTCATTACATAGTTCTCTCACGGAATCAATTTGATTAAATCTAGCGAATTTAATCTGGGGATATAGTGCATTTTTAAATGCTTGTTTATACTTCGGATTGAATGTAAGTCCTAAGGATCCAAGCGTACGACCGTGGAAACTTCGTTTCATTGCAATGATATTAGGCCTTTTGATTTTTCGGTTGTTTGCTAAAGCCAGCTTCAATGCACATTCTACGGCTTCAGTTCCACTATTCACCATAAAGGTTTTTGTTAGATTTTTAGGAGTTATTTCCGACATAAGTTCCATAAATTTCGCCCGAATCTCCGTTGAATAGGAACTATGCAGAGTGATTATTTTTTTCGCTTGTTTATTTAAAGCATTGACTAAATTAGGATGAGAATGACCTAGGCATGCAACACCGTGTCCACTCATAAAATCTAAATATCGTTCTCCATCGTCCGTGTATAAATATACACCCTCCCCCCTCTCAATCTGAAAAGGTTTTAAGGAATATAATCCAGAACCATATTTTTTCTCTATTTCTATTGATTTATCCATAAAAAAAATGATACTTGCAAAATACTTAAACAATGCGTTATATCTCAAACAAGAAAGGGAAAAAATTTTCTAACACAATAGATGACAGACTAGGTAAATGTGGATTAAGTTTGAGCAATAAAGCATTAAAAATTTCAAAAAAAGAAGCCAATATCCAAGCAAAAGCCCAATATTGTTTGGTATCCCGTGCATCAAGGAGAAATCCGACTAAAGGTATTAGACTAATAAATAAGATCACCTCAGAATATAAAATCCCTGTAAATTGGATTATTAACCTAAAAACCGTTGAAGTATATCACGAGTTTTTTGATAAATATCATCAAAAGAAAGGAGATCAGTTGATTTTTGAACTTCAAACAAGAGATTCGATTATGAACAACCCAGGAATGGAAAAATATCATATTAGCTTAGACAAAATCAACGATAAAATGAAATATAAGAACTTAATAACAGAACAAACAGAAAAAATTAAACAGATTTTACCATGGGCAGATTTTAAAGTAGCGCGGCTATATCCCAAAAATGAAGCATTCACTGACGCTCTAAGACTGACTGGTTTTAGCGCCGTTTGGGGTATTGAGTGGAACTATGTTTCAAATAATCCAGATTTCTTAGAAGGGATACCATTTGGGGTGTTTCCCCTCAGAAATAAATATGGTCTGCCCATTAGTCATCAAATGGCAAATAAAGAAAAAAATCAGATGAAAAGTCAATTATACGCCATGGAAAATACATTTAAGGACATTAATCGTTGTTATAATTCAAAAACAACCTCAATTTATTCTTCAAATCTCGTACAAATACAAAAACAACGAATCTGCACAGCAAATAATATTAGATATTTGAAAAATTTGATTGAAATATACCTTAATAATACTCAATATAACAAATTGGTTCCTTTAATTCAACACATTCCTGCTGACGAAATGGAATTCACTATGTTAAATAATTCTGCACGTTATCCTTTTGAAATACATGAAGCGGAAATAATCTTAAATAAATTTTTTGAATACATAATAGGAAAAAACATCCAAATACAAACGATTAATGGACTGATTAACCAAATATCAGATGCAAATATTTCCTCACCAACGCCAATCTACTTTTTCCTTAAAGATTCCATAATACCTAGCATCGAGTATCATAGAAGATGGAATTCAACTTTAACACGAATAAAATACTATCTCAACATGTTAAGATACATTAACAACAGATTATTTAACCGTCCGATAAAAAGCGAACGCCCAGAAATCCTACCGAGAAACAGTAGATATTTTCCCCCTTTATTTATATACCAAGATAATAAAATGAAATTATTCTTTAAGTTAGTAAACCAAAATCTCGAATTATTACGACCCACTAAGCAATATATTTACAAGGATAATGACATCATTAAAATTCAATACTCTCCCGCTATAAAAAATGCTATGGTTAGCGAATATGATGAGAATGATGTATTAGACTTACAAGTCTATTCATTGAAAAAAATGCCGTGGGGTGTTTTATGGAACACTAAAAACAAAAATATTGCATATGTTGACATCGATAAGGATAACCCTAGTCAGACAAGACATAAATCCGAGATTATAGAAGATTTTGTGTTTCTTTATCTTAATTTAGAACGTGGATTGAATCAATATTTCATAAAAGCATATAAAGAATAAACAAGAATATAAAAACTAAGTATTATTTGAAGGTCGATGTCATGGTATCAAAGGAAGAAAAAAAATATCGAAAGAAACAAAGAAAAGAAGCTGAAAAGATTTTTGATACATTTGATGA
>WJKO01000364.1 GCA_014729055.1 Promethearchaeota archaeon
CAAAATGAACTTATGCCCTTGGTTCAACAAGTTTTTTCTGATCTGAAAGAGGAATTGCACTCGATTAAATCAAATGTCAAAGATCTTAAAGATCTTATGCAATTATCCTTTGAAAATTTAGATCAGTCTTTTAAAAGCTATAATCTCCAATTGGACAAAAAGATACGGGGCTCTCAACAATTACTTTTAACGAAAATAACAGAAAAATCGGATATTATCTTAAAGAATATAATTGACACGATGACATCAAACGTGACACAATTATTGGGTAAATTGGATAATATTGAGAAGAAGGTGGACATTGTTCATGAGACGGTAGAAAAACATGAAGAATATTCCAATGAACGCTTTATTATCCTAGTTGAAAAGATCACAGAATTAAAATATGAAATGGAAACTATTAAAATGTCTCAGGAGCAACAATCAGAAAAAGTGAAAATGGAATATAAAGAAATTTATAGAAAGAAGATGGCATTTAAAGTGCAATGGCCAGAGGTTGATAATTCATTAAGTAAAAAATTAAGAAATATAATGATTAAACAGATCTTAAGAGATCCGAAACATAGAAAGATTATTAACGAGAAGGTCCTTGAAACTATGAGTATTGTTCCTCGTCATATCTATGCAAATTTAGATCTCATGTATAGAAATGCATACAGATATACTGGACTAGAATCTGAAATTCTGAAGGATTTGTATCAACCTAATCAAGCAATTCCTATTACTAAAAATCAAAGTTCAAGTGCGCCAGAAGTAATCGCTATTATGTTATCCTTATTTAATATCAATCCGGGGGATAAAATACTATTTGTTGGTGCAAAAGGCGGATATATACAATCTATAGCTGCAGAAATGGTTGGCTCAGAGGGTAAAATAATCTCAATCTCATCTGAATCAAGCGCTATCGAAAGAAATGAAAAAATCTGTGGGAATAAAACCCCGTATAGTAAAATCATGACTTGGATTTATGTGCGGGATATTTTTGAAGTTACGCGTCTCCTAAATTATGCACCTTTCAACTCAATTTTTGTCTGCGGGAGGTTATCTGATATTCCTGAGGAATACTTGGCGTTATTATCAGAGGGTGGTTCATTAGTCGCGCCTATTGGCAGTAATAGAACTCAAAAATTCTCTGTTATAAGGCGAAAAGAAGATTCATTTAAAAATACTACTATAACAAATTTCAACTTCATTTTTGGACCGCCGGTATAATCGAAGGTTCTAAGAGGATTCGAAAAATTGCAACTTGAAATGCCGGATAAAGAGAAATGTGATTCCTACGAATGTCTTGTGGTTCAATGCAACGAACAGCTTTCAGTAATATGATATATTTTGATTATATGCCTATTTTATTTATCGTCAAACCATTCCTTAACCTTTTTCAATTAATTGTCTTTGCTTAGTTTTTTTAGAAATCAATCCTTAGTTTTACGTGGTTGTATGAAACCGATTGCTGCGCTGAAAAAGGTCTATCAGGAATTGAGCGAGTTTAAATTTCCTCGAGTCTGGATTATATTGTTTTTTATCGTGCCGATAGTGGGTTTGGTTAATTTAATAGTGTTTCTCTCAATAACAGGGCAACAGACACTCGTTTGGCCGTATGAGTATCCTGAAAATGGGATAACACTCGGTATGGTCTTATTTATTTTGGGATTTAGTATTTTCAGCATTGATATTGCAATTGGTGGTATCGCCATGTATATTTTCCATAAGACGGGTAAAATATTTCCTCGAATCCGATTTGATTTTGAGAAGTTGAGTATGAAATTTATCGGTATACTCCTCATAGCTGGCTCTGTTACGCTGAGTTATTTCAATGTGACGTTGTTTCATTATACATATTACGATGCAGGACCGTATTTAACGTGGGACAACGATCAAGCCACTTCAGATGCGATTACGGTCTGTTGGCATTCGGCACTCCCGCAAGGTTCGGTCGTCGAGTACGGCACAACGCCCGATAATTTAGACCAATATGCAGCAACGGATGAATTTGGCAGGTATCATAAAGTTCCACTGGAAGATTTGAACCCCAGCACCCGTTATTACTATCGTGTCAACAATCAGAATTTTGGTATCAAGAGTTTTCTCACGGGACCTGCAGAGGGCACATTTGACGCAGAATTTAGTTTTATTATGTATGCTGACCCGCGGACAAATAACGGGATCAATGCGATTACGGATCCCGATGATCCGCATCAAGAGAACTTGCCTGACTATATCATGGATCGCACCATTACAGACGGGACAGACATTGCGTTTTCCGTGATTGCCGGCGATATCGTGGGCACGGGACCTTCCTATGATTCATGGTCGCTTTGGCTGAACGATATTTCGACTAAAGATTTTGCAAGTAACCATTCCCACGTGGTTGCGATTGGAAACCATGAACACCACGACGACCCGCAGATCATTAACATGCATAAATATTATCCGCAAACAGACTATACCTATTCCATTACGTATGGCCAGATGTATATCCTCATGCTTGATTTATACGATTATGAGGCGGGAGAATGGAAGGATGTCAATTTTCCTCAAGATGTAAAGGATAAAGCGGCGAGCGAGCTTGCAGCACATTCGCACTATCCGTTCAAAATAATTTCAGCCCACCAATCTCCGATTAATTACGGCGAGTTTAGCACAGGAGGGCATCACGGCAATATTTCTACCGAGGTGTTTGATTTGTGCGACACGTATGATGTTGACTTTTATTTCTGCGGTCACTCCCATCATTATGAAGTGTGGAATTACACGGACACGGTCTATATGATGGCAGGTATTGGCGGGAACACGAATAGAAAAACATGGAATTACGCGGGAGAGTCAACGGATGTTACGGACAATGGCGGCACGCATCTTGATTCTGGCGAGTGGGAATCGGGGTGGATTCAAGTGGACGTTACAGCAGATCAAATGAATATTGAGACCTATCTGGTCAATGGCACAATTGCATCATCGATTACGATAGAAAAAAATTAAGGAAAATGACCCAGCCGTTAATGCTGTTCCGCTTTCTTTTTGGTATTTTTTATTTTAATTATTTTTACCAGGCAAACGCATATCGAAATGGCTATAACCACACCGAGATTTGCTGCATCAATTGATTTAGAACAGTTCCAATATAAATCCGTAGAAAATTGCGTATTGTCGCTGACATCCCCGCCATCATTGTTCCAACAACGAAAGTCAAGAGAGGAACTGATCCGTATGGTCTGACATTCTTCATGTTGAATCACAATGCTATAAAGTTCAAAATCTCCGAGATATCCCGTTGAAATAATGCCCGTATTGAAGGACTTCTTTCCAAAAAAGCGATAGTTGATGCAGTTGATCGTGACATTAAGGTCGTATGTTATATAATTATCCTGCCAGGTGAGAAATTCGCCCGTTCTGCTCATAACTTTAATAGTTGCGTTTAATCGGGAATGGGTTGCGTCAATTTGTTCCATATAGAAGTCAAAGATAACTTCGTATTTCAGCGTGGTTGTATCATAGACAAACGTCATATTCCCCAAAGATTTATCTTCCGCATTATGCCCGCGTCCTGTTTCTGTATAGTGAATATCGCATTCATCATCGATGGCTATGGTGTTTTCGTCACATGAAACCGCCACACCTTTGACAGTTGGCGTCTTATCCGGATCAGATGTTTCAAGAATGATTTTATAAGCGAGTTGTTTTCCTATGACAGGAAATTCACAAGTGCTTTCGTTAGTTATGATATATTCGGTAAAGAAATAATTATTAGTGACATATATTTTTAGGGAGGTACCCGTTGGCGTATCCGCATAGACGGTTAAAGTCGCATTTGTTATGGAATAATTTGATTGATAAAGCATCTCTGATATGATTATTGCGCCAGTCTGATAAGGTGGTGCCGTATCTAAATCATATCCTTTCGTTGAAAAATTATGATGAGCGGTTGTATTATATGCATTAAGATTATTCTCATAACCCTCGGTAAAGAAATGCGAATAAGAGAAAGCATCCCCTGAAACGCTTGGAATGAAGGATTTACAACTCGAATCTTTCGACACCGTTTCATTGATTGGATTGTTGAGAGAAGGTATAGACACTAATTGAATTAAGTTCAAGATGAATAGCGAGATGAATAGCGAGATGAACACTACTGCCAATTTAACAGAAAACAAATGAAGCACAGATAAAGAGATATGTTTTAATTTTTTCATGGTATTACGTGTTCTTTATTGTTCTTTCCGATTTTTATATGTTGTTGATCGAGAATAATTTTTCTTCCTTTATAGATAATACCGTGATCCAAAACTCTCATGTTCAGCCCGATTCCGATAAACAGCACAATATTCCCGATCCAATCGAATTCAAACGTGTCCAAATTTTTAAAATACTCGACATTGTATTCTAAATGATAAAATAGAACCAACAGCCCCAAGCATCCCGCTAACGTAATGGTTGCGAGTATAAACGTCTTAACAATCTGCTTCCAATTCTGGACCCAATGTTTATGAAACATCGTGAGCAATCCCGAAAAGAGAAGCGATAAGATCAATCCTACCGCAAGAATAATAACGATCCATAGACTCCAATGCACTTCAAACGGTATATACCCGTCATAGAGTACAATATAGCCGACCTTATCGAAAATATAGTCGCTTTTAATGATATCCCATAATGACTGCCCCAAACTCCGCCCGGGCGGGATAAAGGTATCGGTCTGGTTAAAAATGTAAAACGACGCAAATGACCCCCAATAATAAAGGAAAATGGCATCATCGTAGCCTTCCGGCGTGAGCGGATCAACGTGGGACGGGAACACAATGGTATGCCAGTGAAAATCGATTTCCGAGATGAAGACTTGTTCATAGCCGAGAAACAATAGGAACGATGCAGTTAAAATTGTCTGTCCATCACAGTCGTCCTCAAGTCGTCCATCGCCGTCAAAATCGGACGCAAATATCTCTGACACGGTGGGGAGATGATCGACCATAAGATATGGCGAAAACATGTCATATTCATATTCCGTGACGTTCCATCGAATAAAATAATCAACGCGTTTTACCTCGGTTTCAAGATCGTCAAGAAGATCAAATGCATATCCGTATCGATCCAGATGCCATTCACGAAAGGTATCATTGAGTTCGGGAAAATTCGGGTGGTCGGGTTCAATAAGGGAATTTCTACCCCCTGGCAGACGACGTGCAAATTGAGAGGACCATTTGGGAATATTCGGATAAAATACAAACAGAAAAATCGTAATAATTGTTAAAGCCCTTGTTAATCGTTTGACGCCGTTGTCCCGTCCGAACGTTCCGATACATAACGCGCCGATTATAAGAATTGACCAACCTGTGAGCATTAGGTAATAAAAGCCGACTACCATAGAAACGAAAATAAGCAGCGGAATGGTAATAAAAACAAATAGTTTTTTATTTTTCGGTTCCATGCGATATTACCTACAGATTCAATAATCATAAATAATCAATAATCATAAAAAAACTAAATGATGATATATCCGGGCGTCTTTAAACATTAGTTCTCAGTGTAACATTGTGGATAGTTCGCTTTTTAATCGGCTCAGAAATTCCTCTTCTTCTAACGCAAATCGATGCAATCTCTGGTAGGGCGCAAGTGCCAGTCTTAATCCTCCCGGAATCTTGAAGTCCTCTAACATAATCGGAAATACAAATTCTTTGTGGAGTTCATCAATTGAAAGGAAAATTTCATTTTGCACCATGGATCGTTTCCCTTTCTCATTTTCGATGCAGTTCGATGAAAGGCATACCATAAAAACGTCGCAATTTTCGATCTTGTCTGCGATTGTGTTATGCCAGTCGGCACCTGTTGAGATACCTTTATCATACCACACATTGAATCCCTCACTTTGGAGAAATGCGACAATCTTGAGGACATCTTCTTTATCAAAGTGGGAGTAGCTGCAAAATATAAACGAATCCGTTCCTTCGTATGGTTCGTGTAATTTTGCGAGTTCTTTTTTTCGCTTCAATTCTTCTTTAATTTTCGCTTCGACTTCCGTTCGTAACTTTCCTTCCAGTTTCGACTTCATCTGCTCTTCTATTTCCTTCTTTAGTGTAATAGACAACTCTTCTCGCATTTGCTTTTTAAGTTGTTCCATTCTCTTCATATCAACCTCTAACATGAAGTCTTTTTTAGATCCTTTCAATCCGCGGCTCTCTGCAGATGAAATTTCATAGTCGTCGTCGTATGGTGCAATAGGAGGATCATAAGGAGGTAAATTGTCTATGAGATCGGATGCAATGTGAAATGCTTCGCGTGATGGTTGACTTCTGCATTGAAGGATGAGAAATTTGGCAGAATCTTCCGTAAATTCATAGACATCCACTCGATCTTTATATCGATTTAATAATGATTGGTATTTTGCTCCTTTCGTTCCTTTTGGC
>WJKO01000365.1 GCA_014729055.1 Promethearchaeota archaeon
GATCTGGCATAGATTGAACCATAGCACGTGAATGACCTGGCAGATCTATCTCGGGAACTATTATTACCCCCCGAATGCGTGCATACTCAACTAAATTTATCAGTTCTGGTTCTGTATAATGTTGATCTTCAGTTATTAATTGTGGAAAAGCCCCAGATGGAAAGGTAAATGCTTGGTCATCAGTAAGATGAAGATGGAGATAGTTTATTTTATACCAGCGTAGAATTTCGATAACTTGCTTCAATGTTGCAATTGAATGAGGTTTTCGTGCAACATCAATCAACACTCCACGATATTCGGCATAAGGATAGTCCTCGATCATTACTTTGGGACATTTAATGCTTTTTTGTCCTTTAACAACCATTTGCGACAAGGTCGTAAATGCTCGTAGAAATCCAACATAAGAAGAAGCGGTAATTATAACATTTTCTTCAACAATGATTTTATAATGTTCCTTTTCGAGTTCATCTTGTTCAAAAAGATGAATTCCAGGAGCTTTTCTCTTATCTTTTTCAGATAATATTGGTGTAATTTTAAGGAATGGAATTGCAAACAATGTCGAAATATCTTGTTGAAATATATCAATAATTGGACAATAAGAGTTTTGTGAGTAATAAACCGGTATTTTATCCGTAAACGTTAAGAATCCTTCATTTTGCTTCATATCGCGAGGTTTTGGGATAACAGCAATCTCATCGGCAAATTCATTCATAGTTATAAAAAGACTCTTTAAAGTTATAATGTTTTACAAAAAGATGCTTTGAATGGAACTTGCGATAGCGGCAATTAAAACAACAATTCCGACAGCGAGATTAAGTTTTTCTTTCGAAAGCGTTACTGCAAATTTTGCCGCAATTAATGTACCAATTGCTGAAAAAGTGACGGAAATCAACAAATATACCCCTAAAAATGAGATATCTATATAACCGACGAAGAGAATTGCACATAATGCCATTAATAGAAACATAAGAAAGGCACCAGTTCCCGTTGCTGTAGCAAGATCATAAGCAGGGATAAATATTAAGAGAATGACTACAAAATTGGTTCCACTTCCCATTCCAACTAATCCTCCTAATGCACCCGAAACACCCATACCTAAAACGATAGCAGGGACGATCCATTTCTTGGAAAGATTCGTCTTCTTTTTCTTATCTTCTTCGTTGTCTAGATGTTTAATCTTATTACCATGACTTTCACTCGGACTACTTATATCGGTGTTTTTTGTTTTCTTTATTCCTTTTATTCCGCGTATTAGAAATGTGGCTCCAATTATCATCACAAAGTAACTAACTCCTCCTTTCAGCATATCGGGATTGCCCGTCAAGAAATCCTCAGAAAATACATATGCAATTCCCGCGCCGATCAAGGTAGGTAATGCCCATTTCAATCCATCTTTAAAATCTACGCGCCCATTTTTTGCATAAATTACGGTTAATATAAGCGAGTCTACTAAATCTATGATTATTGAAAGAAAAATGGCATCATAAACGGGAAATTTTAGCCCAACAAATGCAAGTGGAACGACAATGTTCCACGCCGTGAATGAAATCGATGCCGCGGCAACTCCGATGAGTATAGCCAGAGGTATGAAAAGCAACGCAAACTCCCACATTCCTATCATAATAATTCAACTGTTTTAATGTTTTTTGGATTTTACTTTATTAATCATTATAAGCAAAGACTAAAATAGATTTCATTATGCCTAAAATAAAAGAGAACAAATCCGAAGCGGATTTTATGTTGAATTTTATTAAAGATATTTGCGATGATATAGGCCCCCGTCCAAGCTATAGTGAGAAAGAGAAGCAAGGGGCTGACTATATGTTAAATAAATACAAGAAATATTCTGAAGATGTCCATTCTGAAGACTTTATAGAAAGAGCTGCACCTACGATGATAGATTTTAAACTCGCAGCCGTATTTTACTTTGTTTCCGTGATTTTATATGCATTTATCCCGATATTATCATTTATCTTAATGATATTTGCTTTGATTGCTATTCTCCTTGAACAAATCTGGAATATTCGTATTTTAAATCTTTTTGGACCGGAAAAAAGGTCTCAAAATGTTATTGCAAAACTGAAACCAAAAGAAAAAGCAAAAAAAATTATAATTTTCGGAAATCATATTGATTCCGCTTATGAATTGGTATTAATCCGGAAATTACAACAGAAATTCATAATTCTTATCGGCGGTGCCCTACTTTTTTTAATACTTCTCCCTATCTTTTCCTTAATAAAATTTATCCTAAGTGGATTCCAATTCATTGCTGTCACAATTGATGTAGTCTATTTTATCAGTCTGATCGGGATTCCATTTACGTTACCTCTATTTTTCTTTGTGAGCAATCGTCCTGTTCATGGTGCAAACGATAATTTGAGTGCAACGGCGATTTGCTTAAACTTATTGAAGAAATTGTCCAAGGATCCACCCCTCCATACTGAACTTTGGTTCATTTCATTTGGCGCTGAAGAAGTAGGTAGAAAAGGTTCTATAAACTTTGTAAAACACCACAAGAAGGAACTTGAAAATACATATACAATCAATATTGAAACCGTAGGAGGGAAGGGTCGGCTTGCTGTATTAGAGCAAGAGGTAACCGTAACTCACTCGTCTGAAGTGGTCAACTTATTAATGGATGCGGCTTCTGCAATCGGAAAGAAATTAGAGCCATATAAAATCCCAGTAGCAGGAGGTACTGATAGCTGGGCATTTTCAAAAAATGGATTTAAGGCAAGTGCAATTACTTGTTTAAGTGAAACCACAATACCTGAAGGGTGGCATTGCAGGGAAGACAAGCCAGATATTATTAATAAAGAAAAATTAAAGATTGTTTCCGATATTTGTGAATCATTCATCAGAATAATTGATAATCAAGATCTTTGAAAAATTTAATTACACTTCATTTTCTGTACGAGATCTTTGGTTTCATCACTAAGGATATTTGATATTGAACTATACATCAATATATTCATCCCTTTTTCACTCCACTTTTTTATTTGGTTAAGATCACTGAAATGAATACCGAAACTCACACTTTTATTGTTTGCCGTTTTCCATACCCTTTCTGCGAGAGAAACGAACCGCTCGTTGTTATATTCACCAATACATCCCAGATCAAGTGTAAAATCTGCAGGTCCTATAATTAATCCGTCAATCGCTTCGACGTCTAATATATTCTCTATGTTATTCGCCCCTAATTCGGATTCTATCTGAATAAAAATAGTAGTTAATGAATTTGCTTTTTTCTTATAATCTGCTGAGCTGTTTGAGTCGAATTTAGATAGATATCGCCTCATACCATAACCGCGCTTCCCTAACGGGGGGTATTTTGCATACTCGATAACTTTCTCGGCTTCCTTTTTTGTGTCTATATGAGGGATCATCAAACCATCAGCACCCATATCTAAAGTGCGTGCAATATGTTCATAAGATAAAGAAGCTGGGCGCACAATTATTTGTAAATTCGTATTTTTTGCAGCTATTGCTAAATTTTGTATGTCAGAAAACGTTCCTCCAGAGTGTTCGCAATCTAAGACTATAAAATCATAACCCGACTCAATTAAAAGGGGTACAATCGCAGAGTTAATAAAATCTTTTATCATAATTCCGTATATTTTTTTATTCTGCTCTAATTTTTCTTTAAAATCATTCATTTTTGGCTGATCCATGGTGTTTTTTAAACATCGTTTTATTGTACCTAATTAATCAAAAGTAAATAATTAGTTTACCTAATCCGGCATTATTTATTTCTAAATCCCCAAAAACCCCCAATAAAATTCTGAAAAAGAATTTCAGAAATTCTTTTTCGCATAAGGGATTAATCGAACTAAGAAAGATAAGATAAAACAGATAACCAATGCGAGCAATGTCACGATAAACGATAGCATTATCGGATGAAGACGTATGTTAACAAACGCAATTTGTATAAACAATATAACAGGTACGTGAAATATGTAAATGAGATATGTATACTTCGATATTTTTTTTAATGCTTTATTTTGGTGGTTAACAAATTTTTTGAAAAGAAAAGGTAGTGAAATTGCCATACTCGTTGCAAGAACACATTCCCAAATTGAATAAATAAAAGATTCGAGAGTGAAACCTGTTTGTAGGACGCTACTTCCCAGTGGTATTATTGTATTAAGAATGCTAATAAAAATCATTGCACCTACTGCAATTACCACATTTATCCATCCTGTTCGCTCTGGAATTTGATGGAGCCAATCGTTTCTGTAAGCAAGTATTCCGACTATGAAAAAGGCACAATATTGCGGTGTATGGGCAAACGTAATCTGTATTACTAGAAAGAAAAATGTCCATTCTGACATTCGGAACCATATGCGCACGATAAAAGTTACTAATGAAAGTGCAGTAATGAATAACAAAATAATATGAAAACGGGGAAAGGATTTTTTTTCACCTTTATCTTGTAATCCATTCCTGTCTCTTATCTTGCGTATCAATGAATAAAATACTCCAAAAATTAAGAGATATTCGAGAAACCATAAATGCCCATAATTAAAGTCGGGCCATATCGGATTGTGCCAATTTTCGGGTTTTCCCCCAAATCCTAAGAAATATTGAATAAAATATTCCCTGAAGCCAACTGATTGATATTCTACATTTTTAACAAATTCTGTATACAGTAAAAATGGCATAATGGCAGCAAAGATTACGAGCGGTACTAATAACCGTTTAATCCTTGCGATGTGGAAATTTTTAAGTCCCTTCCTATTATAAGAAACGGGAGTGAAATAGCCAGACAACAACAAAAACATATTCATTCCGAAAGCGAGGAAAATTGATATATATGGGGTTAAGACCGCAGAGGTTTCGGGAACATCAACTGGATACCACCACCAAACTGCGTAAGTTCTAATAGTATGAAATGCGACTGTAAATACAACCATAGCAATCCGTAAATTATCCAAATATTCTATTCGTTCTTTCACAATAAATTATGTTTGTCCGTTTGAAGTATATATAATTGAATGAAGAAAATATTTGGTCATAATATCCTTCTATGGGTATTAATGGATATTAAAATAATGAAAAATTATTTCTCAAAAGCATAAAAGCAAAATATGACCACATCAACATCCAAAATATACAACAATAATTGGAGCTTCAGAGTCTGAATCGATTTGATTGAAGAGCAATGTAAATTAGAGGAATTCGCGTGTTTAGAATTTGGGGAAGCTGCAAAGGATCCGTATTCTGATGCCAGATCCTTAACTCCAGTTCAATGGATATTGAAGCATATTACTTATGGGTCAAATAAAATCATCCTAATTGTTTGGTTAATCTTTGCAATATTAGCTGTATATTTTAATTCAATTATTATGTTTTACATAGGAGAAGCGGTAGATATATTTGCATCAAGTGATTCTGAGCAACTTGTTCCGCAATTCATTCTTATCTTGACAATAGGATTGATTAATGGCATATTTTTCCTCTTAGGAAACCTATCTAGAGAATTATTAGCCCAGCGGATGGAAAGAGATGTAAGACATGAATTTTATATTAACTTACTGGGTAAAAGTCTTTCTTTTCATGATCAACAACAAATAGGAGACATTATGTCAAGAGCGACCTCTGATGTGAGAATGCTGAATTATCTTATATCTCCTGCCCTATCTTTAATTATGGAAGGGATATTAACTTTGTTAATACCCACTATCTTAATTATGGTAAACTTTCCATTGCAACTCTTGTTTTCTCCATTGCTGTTTATCATTTTATTCGTTATAACAATACGAGATTATTTTCATAAATTAGGCCCCATAACCCAACAAATGCGGGAAAATATGGGACAAATGCATGCTGTATTAAACGAGTCTCTTTCGGGAATAGAAGTAGTCAAAGAATTAGTAAGAGAACAGCGCGAAAAAGCACGATTTTTAGACTATGCAGATAAATTCAGGAATGCAGCGATAAAAGAGGGCAAGATTCAAGCAAAATATTATCCCTTATTGTTTTTGGGTATTTTTATCACCTCTGGATTACTTCACGGATTAATACTAAATAATTTTGGCGTATTAATTGTGGGTGATATTATTGCATATGTTGGATTAATCATGAATTTCAAGCGCCCGACGCGTATTTCAATCTGGGCATTTTCAATCGTAACCCGTGCAATAAGTGCGGCAAGAAGACTAATATCCACAATGAACGAAAAGAGCACAATTGGGCAAAATAAAAAGGGTATTTCCTCTCTAATAAAGGGGAAAATAGAATTCAAAAATGTTGATTTTCATTATCCGAACTCTAACAAACTCGTTCTTAAAAATTTAAATTTCAAAGTTAATTCTGGTGAAACTGTTGCAATAGTTGGAACAACGGGTTCTGGTAAAACAACGTTGACCAAACTTATCCCGCGCCTTTACAATACAACAACAGGAAAAATTCTAATCGATGATATTTCTATCGAATCTTATGCTTTGGAACCATTGAGAACACAGATCTCTACTATAGAACAAGATATATTTCTTTTTCGCAGTTCTATTTTCGAAAATATTTCTTTTGGAAGAGTTAGCACCCTTAAAGAGGTGAAAAAGGCTGCAAAAAATGCTCAAGCACATGAATTCATCAGTCAACTTAAAGATCAATACCAGACAAAAATAGGTGAAAAAGGGGTCCAGCTTAGTGGGGGAGAACAGCAGAGAATTGCAATCGCGCGAGCGTTCATAACCGACCCGCGCATACTGATTTTAGACGACTCTACTTCTGCTATTGATTCAGATACAGAAGACAAAATTCAAAGAGCAATACGGAATATACTTAAAGGGAGAACAACATTCCTTATAACACATCGCCTCAGTCAAATTAGATGGGCTGATAAGATTCTCGTCATGAAAAACGGAAAAATAGACGCTCAAGGCACTCATTATGAATTAATGGAATCTTCGGAAGAATATCGTAAAATCTTCACCGAACGATTTGATGTATCCATCAATGAACTGACTGGAGGTAAATCATAATGGTCTGGTTTGGTCTTGAAGCAGAGGAATACGATCGAAAATATGCAGATAAGGTTTTGATAAACCGAATAATACCTTATTTTAAACCTTACAGAAAAGAAATGCTTTATGTAATTATAACATTAACCTTGTCTTCTGTATTGAATAGCATGATTCCAATATTGATTAGTAATCTTATTGACCGAATAAACAACTCTGAAAACTTCCTCGTCCAAATAATTCTTATTATAATCATTTTCCTCTTTAATATAATATCTTGGGTTCTAAATTGGATTCAACAGCGAAATTCCGCAACAGTAGTAGCAAATATCGCTTATGATCTTCAAAAAAATGCAAGTGATGCCGTATTGAAACAAAATCTTGCTTTCTTTGATCGAAATGCCGTAGGAAAGGTTGTTAGCCGGGTAAATTCTGATACGAAGAGTTTTAAGGATATGGGTGGGTTATTTATGCAATCTGTATCATCTTTCTTAGTTGTTATAATTGTTTTTATCCCAATGCTTATCATAAGCCCTTTTTTGACGCTAATTTTAGCACTTATGATTCCCTTTATTTTCCTAACTGCGTTATCTTTTCGTAAGTCCGCCAGAAAGAAAACACTGCTCGGACAAAGATCAACCGCCCAAGTTAACAATTTCACGCGAGAAACCATGATGGGGATTCAAATTGCAAAAGTCTTCAGGCAAGAACAAAAGCTGTATGATCAATTTAATAAAATAAATAGGCAGTCCTATAAAGTCAATTTAGAACGTGGGATTCTATTAAATATACTCTTTCCTATTCTAATGCTAATTCAGAGTGTAACTGTAGCCCTTTTAATTTATGTTGGTGGAGGGAGAGTGATATCTGGTTTCTTATCGGTTGGTGATTTCTATTTGTTTTTACAGAATTTATGGTTATTATTCTTTCCATTGTTTTCTGTTGCATCATTCTGGCCACAATTTCAGTCAGGGTTATCTGCTTTGGAACGGATATTTTCATTAATAGATGCCCCTAAGACTATTATCCAGAATGATGATCGTAAAATCGAAATAAGAAAGGGCTTGATTGAAATTGAGGATTTAGATTTTCAATATTATGATAATACAAAAGTATATGAAAAATTTTCTTTAAAAATCGATTCTGGGGAGTCTATAGCAATTGTTGGGCATACAGGAGCAGGAAAGTCTACCTTAGCTAAAATTCTCGGGAGATTTTATGAATTCCAAAACGGGTCTATAAGAATTGATGGATTAAATATACGAGATTTAAATCTTGACCACTATCGATCACAGATTGCATTCGTACCGCAAACTCCGTTTATATGGGCGGATACTCTCGAAAATAATATCAAATATGGTAGACCATCTGCAACCAGAGAAGACGTAATAAATGTGTTAGAATCCGCGGGTGGTGCTGATTGGGTTGATGATCTTCCTGATGGAATTCAAACAAATGTGAAAGAAAAAGGAAAAATTCTCTCCATGGGTCAGAAACAATTGGTTGCATTTGCACGTATTTTATTGGAAGATCCTAGAATATTAATCTTGGATGAAGCGACCGCCTCAGTTGATCCTTTCACGGAAATCAGAATCCAAGACGCTTTGGAAAAAACACTGAAGAACCGAACCTCGATTATCATCGCACATAGACTCTGGACGGTTCGTCGTGTTGATCGAATTATTGTATTGGATCATGGTAGAATCGTAGAGCAAGGAAATCATCATCAATTATTAAAGCAGAAAGGATACTACGCAAGGCTTTATAACAAATATTTTCGCCACCAATCCTTTGAATATGTGCAAAGTCTTAAAGATGTATAAGATTTTTAACTTAATTTTGCTAAATAATTCCTATGGATGACGAAAGACCAATAGAAAACGGGCAGAAACCCAAGAGTATTAAAAAAGTAGCAATTATTGGTATGATGATTGCATTCCTTGGAGGATCTATCCCCATAGCATTTATTCTTCTTAATAATCCGTTTGGAGACCATTTAGGAGGAATTTATGATGAAGTAGAAATTGATGCGTATATTCCAAATACGGTTGACCATGGAAAGATATATACGATTAATAACCATGTAGTTATGGATTTAAACGGGACATACGAGGAAATGGGATATGCACATGGTCTATTAGCTGGAAGATGGATAAAATATTCGATGGAATACATGTTTCAGACTGTGGTAGGTTCTGATATGGAAACATATAATCAGGTGAAAGAGGATATTGAAACAGAAGGAATTGTTGCCCTCAATTCAACATATCATCTAGAGGAAATGGAGGCGATTCACCAAGCATGTATTGATTCTGAGTATGATATGTATGTAGAATCCATCGATCGAGATTGGGATCTATATGATCTGCTTGTGCTCAATGGGTTACAAGATTTGAATCAAGATTTCGATCCCTCTGGTTATTTCTGTAGCGGTTTAGGTGTATGGGGTACAGATTCTTTGGATGGAGAACCTATGATTGGGAGGAATTTGGATTTTCCAATAGACCCAGCGGGTTATGTTACACAATTACAGATCCTTGCGCTATATCGCGGTAATGAATCAAATAATGAAGTTCTAACCGTAATGCAACCGGGAGTGATATGTGTTGAGACTGGTTTTAATAATAATAGCGTTTGGATTTCGACGGACAATTCAAACGGGATTAAAAACAGCGATTCCGAGTCGCCTATTACGCCAATGGGTATTGCAATGCGAAATTTCCTAGAACAAGAAGATGGAATTAATGTGAGACAAGATTCTTTATCATTCTTTAGTTCAGCTAATCCTTATCAATCGTTCTTATTTTTGATAGGTTCAAATGAAACAACAGAAGATCCAATTTTCGTGCTTGAAGGTAATTATCAGCAAGTGGTAAATCGAACGGGAACGTATGAGGGCACAAATTACATATTTCTTACGAATCATCAGAGATTACTAAAAGATCCCATATCATGTGGTCGATATTCTCGGTATGAGGAAAATTTTGAGAATTACACATCCAAAGGAGACACGAAAGTCTCATTTGAAGAAGCTAAAGATATCATAAGAGACGGAGCAGGTGGAACGACGATACATACAATGATGTTTTTACCAGAGACGTTGGAGTTTAGTGTGGGCTATGCAAGATTAATAAATGTTGAAGACCAGATTCGCTGGAATGAAGATAACTTCGTTAATGCCCCGAAAGATAATATGCTGAATGTTTTAATGCAATACAATTCACTTTAAATTTCATCCCCAAGCCCTTTTAGTCTTCTTTTTCTCTTATTATATTCTCCAGTAATATGCGTTGTAACAAAATCAACTGATTTTTGATAAGCAAATACAAAGGGCTTTCTTAAGAGAAATCCGAGCAGCGGTACGACTATAAATAATATAGAAAATGCTACTAAACTTGGATTTCCTATGAAATATTGAAATCTTAGAAGAATCTGCATATTTTCAAATGTGCTGGCTTGGTAAAAAATTCCATCGGGATGTAAATAATATGACCACCTTGAATTGCTTGGTATAATTCCGTTCTCTAACATATTCGGGAAGAAGATGTACAACGCTATTACATTTGCTATAATAATAAAAAAGACGTAATAAACCAATAGTCGATACTTCTTTTTACCAAATATGAATGAATGAATTAGCACGAATAGAACCATAATTGCGATAGATAATACAAGCATTGATGGCGAAGAATATTCTAAACCTGAATAATGTCCGAATAAACTTTCAATAAGAGGGTAAAAAACCATATCCTCCGTGGTCTGCTGATTGAATTGCAGATAATACTTTTCCCCTAAAGGCTGAGCAATATAATATGCGCCATAAGCTAAGAATGCTAATTCCGCTGTTATCCAAACACCTTTGCGAATAATTGAGAAGATTTTTGAAGCTAATGATTTATTTTCTTCTTCTTGTGTTTCATTTTTTAGTTGCTCTTCGGATATTATTTCGCTATCATTTATATCTTCTTCCTTATCCCTTTGTTTTTTATTTTTCTTTCTAATTTTGGTAAATAAGATTATACCAACGATGCCGAAAGGTAATATCAGAAAGAATAGGATATATTCGTTGATCCCCGCAAGATATACGTTGTTCTGAATTGATGAAATGTTTCCGCGAATATCTTCAGCAAAAATACAGTACCTTATTGCCTTAAGTGTCAATTTTCC
>WJKO01000366.1 GCA_014729055.1 Promethearchaeota archaeon
CTTCCTCGACTTTTTTTAACGATAATTTATCTATATCTCGATATCAAATAAAAATTAAGAA
Organism: Promethearchaeota archaeon; assembly: GCA_014729055.1. GTDB lineage: Archaea > Asgardarchaeota > Lokiarchaeia > Sigyniarchaeales > Promethearchaeaceae > WJKO01. The sequence goes on from WJKO01000366.1 coordinate 62, forward strand.
AAACTTATTCATCTTATTTTAAATAATTAATCTGAAAAGAAATTCTTAAAAAGTGAAAATATATTGGTGGATTCAACTAATGAAATATGACTCGAAGAAATTAAATGAATTGTATGGTAATCTTGGTCAGATTTTAGATGGTTTATGGTTTTTAGAAGTAGAAAACAAATTAGGTTTTGAAAAAGCGTTTGAAATTGATAAAGAAGTCTGGATAAAATATGCACGAAAAGAGGCAAGAAGAATCAAAAAATTTCTGGACATTAGTCAGCCCAATGTAGAGAATATTACTCAGTTATTTGATTTAACTTTATTCAATCAGAGTTTAGAATACAAATTGGAAAAAATAAACGAGGCTCCTACGATAATTCGCTGTATTGTGAGTAAATGCAAGACTTTACGAGGAATGGAATATGTTGGGCGGTCTAAATCACACATTAAGAAAATATGTAAAGAAATTGGACTAGTATTTTTCCAAAACATGTTAGATGAACTGGTTCCAAAAACTGAAATTAAATGTATTAGTTGCCCGTATCTTCCAGAAAATGATTCCAATGACAACGATAAATACGTTTGCATCTGGGAATTCCGATTTCCGAAAAATATAGATAACTAGATCTAAAAACTAGTTAAAAAATATTTAACGAAAATCTTTTTTTCATGAGAATTAATGGCATAATATGACCAATCATAAGGATAGAATTGCACTTTATACACCAATTATTCTCGGTATTATTGGAATATCATCTGCCGTCATGGTTATCGTAGGATTAACTATCATTCTCTCTTATACAAGCGAATATTTCTTCGAAGGCATTGCGGGAATAATTACTGCAATAATTGTCGCAGTTCTCATCACTTTGTTAATGATTTTCTTGGATAAGAATAAGCGAATTAAAAAAAAGTTTCAGAAAAAGCGAATAAATTTAAAATGGTTTTTCATAGTACCTTTAATTTTAGTAGTTCTCATGATAGGTATATTTATATTCTTTTTCAGAACGGACATGGTGCTATCCGATTTGGATTATGACATAGATGATCCATACGTTGCAGATTTTACGTTTTATTCGATAGGATCATTAATTCTTTCGTTAGGAGGTTTAATGCTGTATCATGGCATAAAAACAATAATGCATAGAAAGTCCATCGTTAAGGTAAAATTGCTAATTTACACGATAGTATCGATCTCACTTATAGTTGGCATACCATTTGCAGTGCGTTATGCAGATTTGAGTTTAAATGAATACAGTATCTCTGAAAAATATTTTTGGAATGATGGTCCATGGCTAACATGGGATGACGATCCGAGTTCGACTATGGTCATATCATGGACAACGAAATATAAAGAACCTACGCAATTATACTGGGGCACAAGCGAGACAAGCTTGAATAAAGAATTATTTAATTCGACAAAATCGAATCTTCATCACGTAAAACTGACAGATTTGAATCCGGCAACAAAATACTTTTATATGATAAAAAAGACATTTTCCGCGAATCATAACACGCGTATCTTTAATTTTAGCACCGCAAAGGCATCTGACACCTATAAATTTGTTGTGGTGGGGGATATGCAACCAACTGGCTGGGATACTATGCTAGGAGGAAGGATCGTAGCCGAGGGGATCCAGAAAGCAGATCCTGATTTTGTGCTTCAAGTGGGAGATGTTGCATCAACCGGGGGAAGTTTGCAAATGTGGCATAATGTCTTAACAAATATTCCAAAGTTTGCAGCATGGCGTCCTATTCAATCAACTATCGGAAATCATGACTACGGCGGAGATAGTGGAGATAATTTTGGAAATGTGTTTCAATATGATTATTCTGCACCTGGATTGTCGGATACAGGTTATTATTATAGTTTTGATTACCGAAATGCTCACTTCATAATGATCGATAATTTTAACCGACCATCAAGCACAATGTCCACAGAACAAAAAAATTGGGTTCAAAATGATATTGATATAGCACAATCTCTCGGTCAAGACTGGATATTTATCTTATTTCATCATACTATCCTCACAACGGGAACTTCAAGTCATAATTGGGAACTTCAGAAGTGGTTACTACCACTAGCTGATGCAGAAGATATAGATGGTGTGTTCTTTGGACATGATCATCACTATGAACATTGGAATTTCACCTACGGTAGTTCAGATCTCCTTTATGATAGTTCCGATACACCAAGTGGAAATGATGTTCAATATTGGTGCACTGGTGGAGGTGGAGCGCATCTAGAAATAGATTATGACCTATTAGGTCACAGCACATGGTACACCGAAAGAGAATTTTACAATACCTCAAAAACGGATTATGAGACGATTACACATATTAGAGATCCATGGAACGCCGATAATTATATAGATCACACAGACAACCCCCAATACGGGCAATTGAAAGACGGAAAACATTATTATCACGCCCCAGATATAGAATCATATGTAAATTACGTTGATTTTTATGGATATGATTATGGGGAACAAACGCTTCATTATATGATGGTAGAAATAGATGGAAATAACTGTATAATTAGTGCAAGATATCCTAACGGTGATCTCATTCAAGGTCCTAGCAATTTATATCCACAACAATGGGTTTTCACAAAATAGCGGAGAATTATTATTAAGATTTGATGACATAGATCATTTTATGGATGGAAAAAAAAAGAAAATCATATTAGGTATTTCTATTGGCGTTATCATTTTCATTTTTCTAAATTGTATTCATTTAATCTGGCCAGAGCCAAGCTACGAACTTATTCCACGTGATGAGGCGATTCCCGACGATGCCGTTAAAATATCTACCGAAACGGACCAACATCCTCCGACACTAGAAACGAGTTTCACATCAATTTATGAAGACCCAATTCCTATGCCAGGACCAATCAATACGGCTGGTGCCGAAGATGCATGTTTCATCACACCTGATGGTTTACAATTTTTCTTTTGGTTTACTCCAGACGTTAATAGACCAGCGGGAGAGTGTGTTAACGACGGATCAACGGGAATATACAATACAACTTGGGATGGTGCTGCTTGGGCCGAACCTGAACGTGCATTTTTGGGATGGAATGTATTGGATGGCTGCCCGACTTTCTTTAATGACCAATTATGGTTCTGCTCTGCTAGAAATAACAACCCAATGCAAATGTATATAGCTGATCATAACGGGACAGATTGGGTGAATTTTCAAAGAATTCAAGATATATTGAGTCAAGATTATGATATTGGCGAACTCCATATCACCGACAGCGGAAATAAAATATACTTCGCTGATGTCGAAGAAGATGGATTGGATTTCAATATTTATGTAACAGAAAAAGTTGGTGGCGTCTGGCAAACACCAGTCTCAGTTGATGCGGTAAACACCGAGGCATGTGAAAATCAACCTTTCGTATCTGAAGATGGAACCGAGATGTGGTTCACAAGAGCTTCAACAACAGAAGGAACAATAGGTCCGCCTGAAGTATTTCGATCAGTTTGGACTGGTTCTGAATGGGGAACTCCTGAAAAGGTTATTAGTAGTCTTGCAGGTGAGCCTACATTGGATAATGACGGAAATCTCTACTTTGTTCACCATTTTTGGGACGATTCAAGCAATTCTATGCTCGAAGCAGATATTTATGTTTGCTATCGCAAATAATGACTTCTTCATGTGATCAGAAGTTTGTCATCTATTGTGGTCTGAATTATTTTTGTTAAAATTTTTTAATCTGTATTTTCTCTTTCTATATGAAAAATGTCTTCTTGCTTTATCTTTAAAATTCTTGTTGTCGGGCCCCATAACTCGAAAAAGACTTGGTTTCTTAATAAATCGCTTAATATTAGACCAATTGTCGATACACATATTAGCATTGGTGTTGATTTCGCCTTGCTTAATATGGAATTCGATGAAGCAGAATACCACTTGCAGTTTTGGGATTTTAAAGATATTCCCCGTTTTCGATTTATGTATGAATCTTATTGTTTAGGAGGAAGAGGATGTCTATTATTTACTAATTTCAATCAACTCGGTAATATCTATGACTTGACTTTTTGGATAGATTTGGTTCGTTTAAATGCTGGAAATATACCAATCATGTTATGCGTTACAAATTATACCGAGAAATTTGAGTGGATTAGTGAGTTTATCCAAGAATTTGTTGAGGAACAGGATCTTATAGGCTATCATCTACTCCAGAATGATACATCGCAACAAGATACCCATCAAGTTCTTATGGAATTAATACGTGAAATTCACAGAATGGTCCCACCCAAGCGAACTAGAAAGGATCTTAGCGATGAAGAAAAGCAATATTTAGAGAAATTTCTAGCTCTATTCTCAACATGTCCTGTTTGTGGTGGGAAGAATCATCTTAATTATATTCGCAATTTCTTCTTCAGTACGAATCCACAAAGGGCTGAAATAAGAGAAACAATCGTAAATTTACTTGAAAAGATGGATAACAATAGGTTGAAAAATCTAAGAATAGGAATTCCTTGTTGCTCTTGTTTTAACAAAATATTTAAGAAGACTGACCGAACTTAATATGACGATCTCATGGAAAATTTACAGAGAAAAATCTCAATTTCTATTTGGAAAGCTATTTTATCATTCATTAATGTATTTCTTTTTATTATCGCGATTGTGCCACTATATTTCTATTGGATTGGGACGATAAGCGTGGCTGTTGGCGTAATATACTATTTTTTTGGCAAAGACAATGTCTGGCGGCAACATGGATTAATACTTTCATCTACGGTGGGATTTACTTCTTTGGCTGTCAAAATTTTTAATGTTATGGCAATTTGGTTTGGTTTAGGTATTTTAATTTCATATTGTTCCCTATATTTAATACTTTTTATCGTGAATACTACTCATAAAGGGCGGAATCCGTCATGGATGGATAGACTCCTTAATTTAGAGTATATCAATCGGATTAAAGCAAACCGAAAGTTTTATACAATCTATCTCATCATAATGGTTGTATTAGCTAGCTTTTTTTTCATTCCGAGTACGATAGGAAGTCGAAAAGTTCCATTATCTCAAGAAACAAGGTATTGGGAATATTTAGATCGAGGTTTAGTAGCCATGAGAACGGAAACTAATGATGTATATATTGGTTGGCGTTTATTACAGCAAGATCCAGAAACCATTTCGTTTAATATATATCGTGCTAATGCAACTGGACCGCATATTAAATTAAATATAGAACCAATTAACGAAACGACAAATTTTCTTGATGATAATCCCGTTTTTGAAAGTGAGACGGTTTATTATATTAGACCGATCATCGATGAAGTCGAGTTGGCTGCTTCTAAAAATGTGACTATCATGAATCAAGCGGGAAATCCGTACATTTCGATTCCATTAAATGGAGCGTATGGATTCAACAAGATTGCAATTGCCGATTTAAACGGAGATGGTGCTTATGATTACGTAATTAAACAACCCGATGATAGCATAGATCCGTTCGGACCACCTGCCGGAAATTGGGAACCCAGCCAAGATACATATAAGATTGAAGCATATCTCTCGAATGGTACATTTTTATGGAGAAAAGACTTAGGATGGGATATTGAAAAAGGGATCTGGTATTCTCCTTATATCGTTTATGATGTTACAGGAGATAACCGTGCGGAAGTTATAATTAAAACAGGAGAGGGAGATCATAGAGATCATACTGGACGAGTGCGTTACGGTCGTGAATTTTTATCCCTTTGGGATGGTATGACGGGACAGGAACTTGTAAAAACGACTTGGCCTCGAAGAATGCCTCAAATTTACAACTGGAATTCGAGAAATCAATTAGGCATCGCTTATCTTGATGGAAAAAATCCAACAATAATGGCGGCTCGGGGAACATATTGGATGATGAAACTTCAAGCTTTCAATTTTGATGGGAATTCGATATATAGTGTTTGGAAATGGGAAAATACTCATGAATCGGGATTTAATTACCTTGGATCCGGAGCACATTATATGCATAGCGCAGATGTTGACTCTGATGGAAAAGATGAAGTTATATTAGGAACGAGTGTTATTAATGAGGACGGGACAGGTTTGTGGGCTTTAGGATACGAACATACAGACCATTGTTATGTAGGGGATATCGATCCCGAACGCCCTGGCTTGGAAATTTATAATGGTATCGAAGGAATTATTAATACCGCACCAAAAAATGGATATGGAATAAATCTCGTAAAAGCTGAAAGCGGCGAACTTTTATGGCAAGTTGATGAAACTACATATCATATCCATAGTACGGGATTAGTTTCAGATATTGATCCAAATTATCCTGGTATGGAATGTTATAGCGGGGAACAAGATTATGATAAGAGATGGTTACATGCCGCCAACGGAACTTTAATTGCGTCTGAGGCTGGTTTTAATAAGGGATTACGTCCTAGAGCAGTATATTGGGATGCAGATATGCAACGTGAGATTATTTATAACCAAGAGATTTTCGATTATGAATCGGAACATATACATCTGAGCGATCTTCAAGGAAGTCAAGTAGCATGGGCTGATATATTGGGAGATTGGAGGGAGGAAATTATAATTTCAGTAGAAGGGGAATTACGGATTTATACAACCACAATACCTGCCTTGAATAGATACACTTGCCTAATGCAGGACCCTATATATAGAACCGATGTTGCCCATATTTCAATGGGCTACGAACAATGCCCAATGACGAGTTTCTGTCTCAGTTCTTTGTAAATTGGTAATTTCTTTTGTCATTATGGCGTTAAAACTAGTTTGGAACTATTGTCAAACTTGACATTAGTACTATTCCACTTTTTAATATAAATATAGTCAATTATTCTATTATCATAATATAGATAATGCCATTTTGGCAATATAAAAGAAGTGAGTGAAAATGGAAAGTAATTCAATAATGGTGCGATTTAGTAATATATCTAAAAGATTTGGTAGTTTTTATGCCGTTTCAGATATAGATTTAGAGATAAATCGTGGAGAGGTTGTTGGTTATTTAGGACCTAACGGTGCTGGAAAATCTACCACCATGAAAATGATGGCTAATTTAATAAAACCAACAAATGGTGAGATTTGGATTCGGGGAAATGGTGAACTCGAAAAATTAACACGTAAAACAAAAGATTACCTCCTTTATAATATCGGTTTTTTGATTGAAAATCCTGCATTTTATCC
>WJKO01000367.1 GCA_014729055.1 Promethearchaeota archaeon
GTTTATTATCTAGTGATAGGATTCAATAAGGAGAAAAGCGTGTTTTCAAAGGAGAGACTTGAAGGACTTGTAATAGATTTAGCCGAGAACTTTCAAAAATTATTAAAAACAATTAAGACGGAAGATTTAGCTACGTGATAATAAAAATAGCTAATGCAAGCACCGTCATCCATTTCATTTTTCCGCTATTGTTAGCACTTATTGCATTCCACTTAACCATATATTCTCCAATCATATCTTTTCCAACAGATATCAATACATCAGTATCTTTTTTATCATAGAATTTACTTTCACCGTCATGTTCTATTTTGTATTTTTGCTTTGCGATGAGTATATCATCATCATTTATCTTAGGTTTATTGTGGGTTATGCCTTCTTTGGACGCCATGAATCTGTATGTGAGAGAAATTCCCTCCATAATATTCTTAATGAAAGGTTTTCTATCGTTTTCAAATTCAATAAAATATCCATAATCCTTATTCGGTGAAGTTATTGAACTGACAACAGCTGAAACGGATTGGTTCTTTATTTGAGTGGAAATGCGACTTTGAACACAAAATACAATCTCGCCACTTTTTAGTTTACATATTCCTTGTTCTTTTGTGAGTTCAATGCAATTTGGTGGAAGTACAGAAGATACAGAGACTAAATTAAACCGTTCACATCCCGCACATCGTAATGCTTTTTCAAACGACAACAATTTATTATTATCAAAACCAACACCATTCGTAAAGAAATAATATTTTGGGATTATTGGAACGCTCATCAATTAAATAAAATATCAACTAAATAAATAATGTCGTATTTTTTTTGGAGCGATTTGCATGAAAACCAATGACAAGATTTCAAGGTTTACCGATTTAGCACCAATTTTCTTTGGTCTCGTTTATGTGACAAGTGGATGGGATTGGGCAAATCTACCCGATGCTGTTCTTGATGTTTTTTGGTTATTCACCCAGCGTGGCTTGATGATGTGGTTCTTAGCAGATCTTTTTTACTTATCTAAAAAACCAATCTCTGAGAAAAGACGTTTTTTCGCCTTTTTAGAGTTTATTATATTTGGATGTGGGTTTTTTATATCTACAAGAGTGGGATATGGTTCATTGCTACGTGCTATTCAGTGGGAAGGACCAATTATTCAGCATGTCTGGGGATGGTTTCAAGCAATGCTAATGGGTGTTTCGTGGGGGCTTGGTCTAACTAGCTGTTTGTTTTTATTCGATAATCGCATAGATGATGAAAAAAATCGGAAATCTTTGATGATTTCCATTTCAATTGTCATTTTTTCCCTAATAATTAATCTGAGTATACCTTTACTTGACGAGAACTTAAAAAAGCTTGCGGATATGTGCTGGATTGTGGGATTAATGATTGCGAGCATTCCAATAATTAAATGCTTAAATCAAATGAATAAGCGTGTATTATATGTTAATATTCTTATTTGTGTTATTTTCTTCCTAATTGCAAGTGTTATTACGAGTTATTACGAAGCTCCGCCCAATTATGCCATCGATAGGCATAAAATTGCTGAGATTACTTGGGGATTTGGCATAGGATTGGGATTATCTTATGCGTTTAATAAACAAAATTCCGACGGAGATGGCCGAACTTTAACAAGAAAGGAGGTAGAAAGTGAATGATATTCCAACTTTCATTTCCGATAGCAACACTTGGCTGTGCTTGGGGGTTCTATGGGTTGATTTTTGCCGTATACAATTCAGATTTTGGTAAAATGCCTAATATTTTAACACATATTCTGAAGATATTATTCAACAGAGAATTCCTTTTATATTGTATAACTGCCTTCCTTATGCTTTGTGCCATCGGATGGCAACCCGATTACTACTGGTATTATATTCTTCCCGGACTGCCATATGTTGGATGTTCTCTTTTGTATCGTTTTTTCATACCTTCTCTTTCAACGAGCAATATAAAGAAGATAAAGTATTGGGTATCAATTCTATTCTTAGGTATTATGTTCGGAATCAGTAGCATAGTTTTACTTATATTATTCGAGAAAAATACAATAGAAAATTTGCTATTCAACATAAGTTGGAGTATGACTGGGTTTATCACAGGGACATTTTTCTTCCTAATCTTTAATAGAGTCGCCAACTTGAGAAGTAAAATTGAAAAATTGGTCAATGTTGAAGTTATGGCTCAATTCCTTATCGGTTTAGCAATAGGGGTTGGTATTAACTATATCTTTAGCTAGTGACATTTATTACAGAAACGATAAGTATATTCATCGATATAATCATCGCCGCATTTGTCAATGCAATAACGACCCTTACATTTATCACAGTCAACACCGCAATCGTCACAGATCAATTCACCGCATACACAACAATGATGCCATTCTAATGATGATGTCGCTCCACACATTGAACATTTCTTCTTAGCCATTTTTTTTCCACCTATTCTATTATTCTCTTCTTCTCTTATTAAATGCTTATTTATTATTTAACTAATAGTTATAACCTTTATCTTCTTAATTCCCTAAGAGAACTATGAGAATAAAAAGACGATTAAATGTTTTCTTCTTGCTTGCTTTAATAGGAATCTTTTTATATGGTTATTTTCTCGCCCCAGAAACCCCGCCAGATGCATTATCGGGTGTTATGAATGCATTTACGGGAGAATTTACATCGGAAAACATAATATTGTTTGTTCATTTTAACTTAATGGGTATTTTTCCGCTTGCATTTGCTGCAATGCTTCTCATTGACCAGAGAGGTCAAAATTTGCCATCTTGGCCGTTTGTTATTGGCTCATTTATCTTAGGTGCTTTTGTACTCACTGTTTATTTTGCATTTCGCACACCAAACAAAGGTATCATACCTGAAAAAGATAAAACAATAAAAAAAGCTGACAAGAAATCGAATGGAATTGCCTTGATAATTATTTCTACCTTTCTGGTCGTATGGGCTGCTCTTACTGGGGATTGGAATGATTATATTACGAAATTTACCACTAATGGGTTTATCAATATAA